>JBGQCZ010000657.1:0-3655 GCA_041495645.1 Gemmataceae bacterium
GATGCCGCCGATTTGCCAGTCGAACGTGAGACGTTGCGTTTGCGACGCGACATCCCAGAGGTGAATCAGCCCGTCGATGCCGCCGGTAAGAATGTTGCGGCCATCGGGAGAGAAGGCGAGCGCTCGGGCTTCGCAGCCGTGACCGTGCTTGACAAATCCGTCCCGCGGTCCGTCGGGCGGCCACCAGAATAGCTCTCCGCTATGAAGCGTGGCCACGACCGTCTGCCCGTCGGGTGAATAGGTCAAGGCTTCGCCCAGGTTCGCGACGACGGTGAAATTGTCGATCAAAACCGGCTCGAAATCCGCCTTCAGTTGCCAAAGCAGCATTTGGGAACCGGCGGCGATCGCCGCTAGTTCCCCTCCGTCCGGCCGCAGGGCGAATTGTTCCAGCCGCGATTCCTCATGAAGATTGAAAACCGGCTTGCGGTCGGGCACGTTCCAGAAACGCACGTACGGATCCCGCGAATAGTTCATGCACAACGTTGCGAGCGTCTTGCCATCTGGGAAGATCGCGAGATGGCGAATGCCCTGGCCGTTGTGGATGCGCCAGGTTCGGCTGGGGTGAATGGAATCGAGACCGTCGTTGACTTCGTGCCGCCGCGGGAAAATCGCTAGATTGCCGTAACCGTGAACGGCGCTGCCGGGAGGATCGAAGTAACCCGCGGCCAGCGTCTCGCCGTCGGGAAAGAACGATACGCAGGTGGCGTGCTGGTTCCCGGTGTTCACGCGGCGAGTTTCGTGGCCGGCGGAAATATCCCAAAGGCGCACGCTGCCGTCCCACCCGGCGGACGCGAGGCATTGTCCGTCGGGCGAGAACGAAAGCGCCGTGACTTGAGCCGAATGGCCATTCAACGCGAGCATGCGTGCATTGTACTGCTTGGATTCACGGCGTCAGACGGGGATTCAGCCCAAGAGCGGTCCGTGTTCGGAGAAGGTGAGGTTGAGGTTCCAATAGCAGACCTGGTAGTCGTCGCCGCCGGAAGCCGCCATGAGGCCGGTGGGATGGTAGGCGACGCAATTGACCGAACCGGTATGCCAGCGATAGACCTGACACTCGCGATCGAGAACATAGTCCCAGGCCAGGATCGAGCCGTCCTCGCGGCCGATCAGCACGATCGGATACGAGGGCGCTAGGGCCAGCGCCCGGCAGGACGTCGAACGGTCGGCGCAGACCTCGTCAGTCTTGCCGGTGAACGCGCCGACCTTGAGCACGCAACGGCCCGCGGCGGCGAGAAGGGTTTGCCCGTCGGGGCTGAACGCCACCGACTTTACATCCGCGTCACGCAAGCGATGAAACGCCAGCGGTTCCGTGTCCGTGGCTTTCCACAGCCCCACGCCGGACACGCCTCCGGCCGCCACTACCGTGCCATCGGGCGAGAAAGCGACCGAGCGCAGCGGGCCGGTTCGCCCGCTAAAGACCCGCAGTGGATGCTTACGGCGATGCCGCGCGTCCCACACCCTCACGCTGCCGTCTTCCCCGCCGCTCGCCAGTAGCTGGCCATCGCGGTCGAACGTCACCGCCGTCACCCAATTGCGATGGTCCTTCCATTGTTGGTGGGGCTTCCACTTTCCGTTCTCTTCCTTGAGCAACAGCAAGCTGGATTCGGTCCCGACCGCAAGCGTTTCACCATCGGGCGAAAACGACAGGGCGAAGACCCATTTCGCGCCCCAATGAATTCGCACCATGCCGGTCTGCAACGCCACGTCCCACAGCCAAATCGCGCCGTCGTCGCCCGCACTGGCCAGCCAGCGGCCGTCGTGCGAGAACGTCATCGCGTTCACCGGATCGGTATGACCGGTCAAAACCACCATGCCAAGCCACCTTATGGCTGCAGTTTGGCCGCGCAACCCATCCAATCGCCACAATCCGAACCGCGACTGCGAGCGCGCGGCCGCCGCAGCACTCGTCTAGGATACCACGCAAGTGACCGGTTCGCATCCCCGTGCGCGCAGACTTCAAAATTCAGATTCCATCACACAAGCTCCACGGAAATTCCAAATTCCAAATTTCAAGCTCCACGGAAATTCCAAATTCCAAATTTCAAGTTGCAAAAAAGCTCCGGCACGTTGGAGCTTGAGATTTGGAATTTCCTTGGAACTTGTGGGTTGGAATTTGGAAATTTGAATTCACGACTTCGATTGTCGCTCGAACCAGGCGCGCAGGTCCTCTTCATTCTTCGGACGCAGCGCCATCAAGGTGTTGAATTCCGCTTTGGCCCGGTCGGGCTGGCCGGTGCGCAGCAGACAGGTGATGAGGCGTACGCGGGCATCCACGTTGACCGGTTCCAGCTTGAGGGCCGCTTCGCATGCCGTTTGCGCTTGCGTCCATTGACGCCGTTCGATGCGCAGCGCCGCCAGGTCCACATGATAACGCGGCACGAAGGGATTGATTTCGATCAGCCGATTCAAATAGGCAATGGCCGCATCGCCGCGGGTTAACCGGATCGCCAGCCGATAGGCCAGCGCCAGGGCCGACTCGAGGTTCGGTTTCAGTTCGAGCGCTTTTTCGCAGGCCTGCAGCGCTTGCGGCAGGCGGTCCAAGGATTCCAGGGCCTTGGCGAGCGCCTCCCAGGCCGGCGCGTCTTCCGGCGAGTCTTTGGTCGCGCGTTCCAAGAGCGGCAGTGCCATTTGAGCCAGGACCGCCGCGGGCGCGGTTTCGACCTTGGACAGGGAGGCCAAGGCCATGCCGAGGTCGCGGTCGGCGGCCTTGCCATCCAAGTCCCGCGCGCCTTCGTGAAAATTGCGGATCGGCACATCGCCGGGGCGCAAGGCCCGCAGCGGATTCGTTGCCGGTTGCTCCGGCCGACGAAGAATGCGGTGATCGGTCACGGCCGTGTGCGGAATGTTCGTGCTGCCTTCCTTGCTCATGTGGCAAACGATGCAGCTATCGTCCGGCTGCCGCCGCTTGCGTTCGGCCACGTCGACTTTGCAGCCGCGCGATTCATGGCAGGTCAGGCAGCGGCCGCGATAGAATTCGACGCGCTTCGCCTCGGCGGGCCGCTCGTGCGGATCGTGGCAGGAGATGCAGCCGAGCTTGCCTTTACTCGCCTTAAAGCACTCGCTTCGGTGCATTTGCTCGACCTGGCCCACCGAACGGTAGCTGGTCATCAGTTCCGGCTGCCGCACGTGAACCGACCAAAACAAGTAAAGCGGAAGACCAGGCCGGTAATCGAACGCCTGCCGCCCACGCGGCAGGATGCGTGCTTCGCCCTGGAGATGGCATTGTTCGCACACCGCGTCGCGCATCCGCGCTTCCAGGTGTCGCGGATTTACCAGCGTGTAATCCGGTTTATCGGGCTTTTCACCACTCTCGCGGCTGCGCACGTGCAATTCGCCTGGCCCGTGGCAACGCTCGCAGCCGATGCTCAGCCCCTTGAACACCGGCGTCTTATAGGAATTGATCGGCCCGTCGACGGCGTCGGCAAAGTTGCAGTGACAGAACAAGCACTGGGCCATGATCGGCCGATTGAAGCGAAGCTCTTCGTTGAAACCGGGCGAAAGGTCCCAGATGCGTTTTTCGGAATACCAGCTAATGGGCGACATGAACAAGCGGCCGTCGCGATCGACGAGATACGATTTGCCGCGCGTGCCGGAGCCCACGGCGTAGCGTGCTTCCCAGACGTTGGCGACCACCGGCTTGCCGGCCGCGTCGAGC
>JBGQCZ010000658.1:0-3647 GCA_041495645.1 Gemmataceae bacterium
CGGCATTCTTGTTGGCGCTGAAGTTGTTCAAGTGGCGCTGAGATGGTTGCAAAAAAAACGCATCCGAAATCGTCGTTTCAGATGCGTTCAGTTCGGTTCGGATACACAAATCACTTGCGGCGGCGGACTAGTCGCACCAAGCCGGCGGCCGGAATGCCGAGGGCCAGCAAGGCCAACGAAGCCGGCTCCGGTGTTTGGGACGGCGGCACGTCGAGGCCTAACGGAACGTCCGTGGTAGTGATGTTGTTTTCGAGCCGGCCATCCACTTGGCGATGGCTGCTCGACGTAAAGTCGCTGGTGGCGTGGTCGCTGAAACTGGACAAGGCCGAGAAGTTGCCCAAGCCCGCCGAGCCCGGAAGCGGCGTGTCGCCGGTAAAAGTAAATGTGAAATTCACGAGGCTGGGATCGTCCGCCGGATTCGTGCCCGGCCGCGCTGGACCGGACAAATCCATGCCCAGGTTCCAGCCGACCGGAGTGGCCACGGTGCCCGGAACTAGCCCGCCGAAGTCGTAAATCGTGAACGAATCGCCAGGATTCACCTGAACGTCGGTGGTGACGACCACCGCGTAGGTCCATCGTTGATTACCGCCGTCGGGCGTGACCGAAACCTGAACGGGGATCAGCCCCGCCCGGGCGGTCGAACCCGCGGCCAAAGCCGCGAACGCGGCTGCTGCTAGCATCAGATTTTTGCCCATTCGCCCCATCATGCCAGTATCTCCCAACCGCGTAGGTGGTCTGTTCTTTTCGCGAGGACCGCTCCTCAGAATGACCTTCGTGCGAGGCATCTACCTCGCTAAGGGTGGGCTTGTAATTTTCCTGGCGGAATTTGTCAAGTTCGATTGAGTCGAGTCAGCGCTCAGGGTGTAACCAGATTCTCTGGGGGTTCCTGGGCGGCTGTTTTCATACGTCCAGGGAAAAAACGCTGTTGTCCGCCCCGGCCCCCAGAGAATCTGGTTACACCCAGCGCTCAAGAAGTTTTCGGCGTTGAATTGTTTGTGTCCGGCAAGGTGGGCTGTTATTATCCACTCGCCAAATTGACCCAGGTTTACCCGTACGGCCCACCATGACCGATCTCGCAACGCCCCCGCCCGCCGGCGCCAATTGCCCCGGCCACGCCGTTGAGGTGGCAGCAACTCGCCCGGGATAGGCGCAATGGCCCGCCTCGGCGGCCACCGTTCGTCGGTTTCGTGGCAACGCTGTTGAACGCCGCGCTGGCCGGCGTGCTGATGTGATTGCGAGGAGATGATTCCTGCTCTTATCTCACCATGAATGCCCAATCCTTGTTCTCGTGCCGTTCGCTCAGGATCAGGCCGATTGCCGCCCGAATTACAGGAGTGCGATCGGGGTCATCGGTTGTAATCGTCAGGCGGTGAATTGCGACTTTCTCTGCCTTGAGTGAACCACTGGTCCGTATGATCACCGACTCGCCGAATCGCGCGTCGACGGTCGAGAGTGGCACAATCACTTCGTCATTGCGGAGCGTATAAATCGGTTGTTTCGCCAAGACGCCAATGACTACGTATCGATGCCCGCTCATTGTCACCGTTTGTCCGATCGGGTCCTCCGACGGAAACAACCTATCCGAGACAGACGCCCCAAGTACGGCGACGTTTTTGAACTCGGCTCCATCAATAGTTGCCAAAAACCGGCCGCTCGCCAGCTTCAACGATTGTTGTTCCACCAGCGCGGCGGTCGTGCCGACGACGCGTCCATTGAACATCTGCCCTTGGCGACGCATTTCCTGCGGAAACCGCCGCTCAGGCACTACCGCTGCGACGCCTTGGATCATTTGAATTACATCCAGATCTTTCTTCGTGAGACCGTAACTCTCAATAAAACTGCGACGGCCTGCGCTCAAACTTGAATCGTCTGTCGGTTTGATGCTTTCCACGATCACCGTCGATCGTCGGCCCAGTGCCCCGATCCCCCTGAGTAGTATGCGGGGGTTGACCAGAACCTCCTCACCCTCCTTCAATCCCTCAAGAATCTCGATGTGCTGATCGTTCCGAGCACCAGTTCGAATGCTCCGTTTTTCGGTGCCGTCCTTCGTCTTGATGTGGCAGTACGGCTGCGATTTTTCGAGAACGAGAGCCGAGACCGGAATGCGCACAACATCCTTCTTTTGCGCAATGACAATCATGACGTCGGCAGTCATCCCAGGCTTCAGGCCCTCGACCGCTTTGTCAATGTCCACGACCGTCTGATACAACTTGACATCCGGGCTTGCCCGCCAGTCCGGCTGCATCGCGACACTGGCAACGGACGACACCTTGCCCAGAATCGACTTGTTTGGAAGGGCATCCACGGTAAGCGCCGCGAGTTGACCAGTTCGCACGTAGCGAACCGAGATTTCGTGGACCCGCGTTGCCGCCTGTAATCGCATTAGATCGACGATTTGAATGAGCCTTTGCCCTTCGCGAACCGGTTCGCCCTGCGCAATTACGCTTTGCGCGCTCCCAAAACCAGAGCGTGATTGCTCCGAAACGTAGTAAACCGCCAAGCCATCCGCCGGCGCCGCCATCGTGCACGCGGCCAATTCCTCCTTGGCCGTTTCCAGACGAGCACGCTCAGCTTCGAATGCGGCCTTCGTGGCCGCGAGATCTGCCTCGGCCTTCGTTGTGCGCCCGCTCGATTGCAGTTTCGCCGTCTCCACCCCGCGCCGCGCCATCAGCGTTTGCAAGTCCGTTCGCTTTTTCTGCACGTCGTCGCGGTCGGTCAGCTTTTTCAATTCCAGTTCGGCGATTTCGACTTCACACTCGGCCATCTCCGCCATCTTCTTGTGAATCGCCTCGCCGGTGGCCGCCGCCTGCTCCTTCGCCGCTTCGGCCCCCAACTTGGCCCGGCGAATCCTCACCTCCATCTGCCGTTTTTCCAGCGCCGAGACACTGACCGCATGCTTCGCCTCCGCCGCCGCGATCTCGATCCCCAATTCCGCCGCCTGGATCTCGGAACGGTTCAACGATTCGATGGTCTTGCGATCGCTGTCGGCCTGCACCAGCCGCGCTTGAGCCTGAGCCACGGCGATCTCCATAGCACGAACCTGATCCTGGATTGCGCCTGAATCCAACTCGACGATCTTGTCGCCCTTCTTCACCATCGCGCCGTCGTCGATCACCCAACGAATGGTGGTGGCGACCTTGCCGTCGCCGCGATTGCGAACCTTGCAGACAATGTCAACGGCATTAGCCGCCCGCAGTTCCCCGCGTTCGACGACCGTCTGCGTCACCGGCCCGCGCTCGACCTTCTGAAAGACCTGTTCATCCTGCGCCGACGCCGCGAGCGGCGCGAGCATCAGCCCAAACACAATCCCAATCAGTCGTTGCTGGAGCGAAGCGAACATGAGCACATCTCCGGGGAGTCGTTGGATCGGCGGGAGGCAAAGGGCATTAGAACAATTACGCGGATTCGACGCGGCGGAAAGACTCTTGTGCGGCTATATCTCGTAGGCATCTTCAGTTCCGACCCCATCAGAAGTAACAATTCCAAGATTTATTTTTGCAGCAAAACGCCTATATTTTTAGCGTTTTTAGTGAACAGATCTTGGGTTTCTTTTCTTTTTTGTGGGAGAACGTCTTTCGCCCTCCGGCGCCACTTAGCATACGCTCGTGCCACCCAGCGCGGTCACGCTTTTTTAGCCTTGGCTTCGA
>JBGQCZ010000659.1:0-3641 GCA_041495645.1 Gemmataceae bacterium
AGATCATCGCCACCGCCAATCGGGCCGGCGTGGAACTGAGCGTGATGAAAGCGGTGGATGCGGCGAACGAGTCGCAAAAGCGGGTCTTGCCCGGTAAGATTCGCCGCCATTTCGGCGACCAGCTCGCCGGCAAGACCATCGCGGTTTGGGGGCTGGCGTTCAAACCGCGCACGGACGACATCCGCGAGGCCCCTGCCCTGACTCTCCTGTCGGACCTGAGCGATGCCGGCGCCAACTTGCGCGTTCACGATCCGGAAGCGATGGCCAACGTCAAGGAATACCTGGCGAAGACCAAACCAGCCGCCGGCGCTCGCATCGCGTATTGCAACAATCCTTACGAAGCGCTCGACGGCGCCGACGCGCTCGCCCTGGTCACCGAATGGCCCGACTATCGCAACCCGGATTTCGAGGAAATGCACCGCCGCATGAAATCGCCGCCCGCCGTCTTCGATGGGCGAAACATCTACGAGCCAGCCAAGATGGAAGAAATGGGCTTCGCCTATTTTGGGATTGGACGAGGAAGAAAATAGGGGTCAGGGGTCAGGAGTCAGGCGATTAGAGGTCTGACTCCTGACTCCTGACTCCTACTCCAACGAGCGCCGAACCTGGTTCAGGCCGTAAGCGCACAATTCGAATTGCTCGCTCAGCCGACGCAAGACCTTCGATTCATCCTGGAACGGCTCGTTCTGGAACTTGCTGGCGATGAAGTAGGAGCGTTTGCCTTGCGCGCAGTAGTCGATGAACCGGTCTTTGCAGAGCGCGGAGTTTTTCTTTTCGAGCGCTTCGGGGAATAGCCCCGTCCAGAACAAGGTGAAATCGCCGATATGACGGTGGTACTCCCGGGCGGTGCGGCCCTCGGGCGGCAAGCGCGTCGCCTCTGAGACCATGTCCACCACTTCAACGAGCGGCCGGCCGGCCACGTCGCGAAGCCGGTACACGTCATCCGTATGCAGGAACCGCGACAGCATCGCCGAGACATAGTCGACCAGATTCGGATCGGCCACGCCCAAACCGGTCACGAACGCGTGCTCGGTGACGCCGGCAAACAGGCGGGAGAGCGGATGATTGACAGGCGGGGACCACATGGCGATCCCTCCGGGAGGGAACTTGCCGTGGCGGCCCGGAATGAGCCGCCAAAGAATTCTAGGTCGCGCCTTTTACCCAGGCAAGCAAACCGCGTCAAGATCGATCCAAACGAGCGCGGCCCGCGGGTTGGCCGCGGGCCGCGAGACCTCGTGTGTTTCCCCAACGATCATTTGATGGAACCGCCTGGGCCGCCCCGGTCGAATGGGTTTTTGTCGGTCGGCTTTTCCGAGCCCGCTTCCTTGGTCTCCTTCTGCCACTTGGTCCAGTCGCGTTCGCGCTCGACGCGTACCGGATCGGCCACGTCCGCCCAGGCGGCCCGGGCGCGGAGCTTGCCGTCTTCGCCGAGCAGTAGCACTTCCGTGCCGGAATCGTCGCTCACGAATCGATTCCGGGCAACCGTCGCTCGAATCGGACCGCCCTCAAAATCGACCAAGAGTTGCGGCGCCGCCAGATCCAGTGCCAACGTTCCCTTGTCCTTGGAGGCCGGGCTGACCGGCTTCGATATCTTGCCAAACTCCATGTAGACGAAGGCGTTCTTGGTCGGCGACCAGACCGGCACTTTCACGAACTTCGTGGCGATCACGAATTGACCGCGCGGAACCTGAACGTCTTCCACGATCCAATCGCCGATCGGCTCGTAGGCGTTGGTCCGACTGCGGTCGGTGCGAACGAATTCCATCCAGTCGTGCACTTGCAGGCGGACATTGTCCGGCTTCGTGGTATCGTTCTTCTCGATATTGACGGCCGCATAGGCGTACCGTTCTTCGGAGACTCGCGTCACGGTCGCCTTATCGTTGCCGGGGCTCTTGAACGTCACCGTGACGGGCTCGCTCTCGAGTTCCTTCTCTTCGGCCTGCTTCGGCGTGCTGACCTTGTCCCGCTGGCCGAAGTTCGGGTTGGTGGCGCGAATCTGGACCTGGTACTCGTAACCGTAACCCGGCCGAATATCCACGTCGATGAAGCGCATCAGGAAGGCCTCCTGTGCGTCCTGTGGCTTCTGCGTCGAGGTCTCACTACCCTTGTTGGTTTCACCCGATTTCGGCTTGCTGGCGCCGGCAGCGCCGCGGAAGAATGGGTCGCCGCCGCCGTCCAGCTTGTTGCCGCCCGGCACGAAGTGGTTCGTGTCCTTGCTGTTCTTGATGGCCGTGAGCGTCCGTTCGATGGACGGCAGCTTGGCCGGATCAGGCTTTGGATAATCGCCGCGCACCAGCTTGGGCAACGGAATGCACAGCCTGGTTTCCTCTGGCGGAATCACCGCCGCCAATTCGGGCGGGTCTTGATGATCTTCCAGGATTTTTTCGACGAAGATCGGCTCGTATTTGTCCAGCCAATCGAAGTCTTCCCATGCGCCTACCTTGCCGTCCGGAGCCGTGATCCGCCGCTTCACCTTGAAGCCCTTGAATTGCGGCTGGTCCCCAGCGCTATTCATCAGGTCGGCCAAGGTGTTGAAACGAAGTTGCTTTTGATACTCCGTCAATTGCTGCTTCCACGGGAAGCTAGCCGTGACCACGATGGCCCGCATCGGTCGGATGAACTGGGCAGGGGTGTACTTGCCGTTGTTCTTCAGGTACTCCTCGATCGGGACGAGCACCAATTCGCGCGTGACCTCTTGGCTGGCTCCACCGCTGCCGCCAGCGCCGGGGGCACCAGGAAAACCGCCGCCGATTCCACCCATCAGGCCGCCGCCGAATCCGCCCATCGGGCCGCCGATTCCGCCCATCGGGCCGCCGATTCCGCCCATCGGGCCGCCGCCGATTCCGCCCATCGGGCCACCGCCGCCCATCGGGCCAGACTTGGCTGGTCGCGCCCTCCCTTTGTACTTTCCGGCGGTGTCCATCTTCGTATTCGTGCCCTTCTTTGCTTCGCGGCCCACGTAGATCTGCTCAATTACATCCTGACCGTTCTTGAGCGCCCTGGTGAATCCATAGACAAAGATCGGATCGCGAATCAGATCGACCTGGAACTCGGTGGGGCCGTAAATGACCGGATTGCCGCGTTTCAAGCTGTCGAGGCCGCTGTCCACGAAATACGGACCGTTCATGTGCTTCTTCGAGTCGATGGGCGGATACACCACCGGCTTGAGGACCCACGATTCGAGCTGAGGCACATCGCCGGCCGGGCCCGTGGCGATCCGATTCTTGATCGTCTTGGCCCCTTCGCCAAGTTCCTTGGCCCTCCCTTCCGTATCCACGCTTTTGGTCGCGGCGATGATGCCCCAAACGATGAGCAGGACCATCAGCGCGCCGCCCGCGATCAGGCCGTATTTCTCTCCCTTTTCCAGGAGAAGCTGTTTGAAATCGATTTTCGGCTTCGCCATGACTCAACTCCTCGATTCAGTTTGATCCCAAAGGACGGTGCAATGACCGTCTGAAATTCATTCGAACGTAAGGTCTCAGGGCTTGGCGGGCTTGGCCTTGTCGGCGCCTCCGGACGGCTTCGGCGCGTCCGGCGGTTTGGGCGAGTCCGGAGGCTTCGGCGCATCCGGCTTCGTTTTGTCGTTGTTGCCGCCGGTCGGCGGCGGCTTCGCTGGATCGACCTTGGGCGTTGCTGGGTCG
>JBGQCZ010000660.1:0-3641 GCA_041495645.1 Gemmataceae bacterium
CGTCACGATTTGGCGCAAACGCGCGTTCTGGCTGGCTTGTTTGTTCGGCGCTGAATTGTTCACCTTCACGGCCCTGTCGAGCTTCGAGGACGAAATCTCCAAGTTAGTGGTGCTGAGCTTGTTCATTCCGCTTTGTCTTTCCACCGGCGGCAATTCCGGCTCGCAAGCAGCAACATTGATTACGCGCTCGCTCGCGCTCGGTCAACTTTCGGTCAAGGATTGGTTCCGTGTGCTGCGGCATGAATTGCTGATGGGGATTGTTCTCGGTCTCACGCTCGGAACCATCGGTTTGATTCGCGGCGCCGCGACGCCCGAACATACACGCAGCGCCACCAAAGAACGCCCGGAAACATTTCTTATCCGGGTTCCAGCCGGCACTTCGTTCGACCGACTTCCGGACGGTCGGGTCGTTGTGCCCAAGGGCTCAACGCAGTTGCTCGAGTCCGAACTCGACCAGGAAACGTATGTCAAATTGCCCGAAAACCAGTCGTATGCCGCGGAATCGTCGCCCGATCCGAACGTCACGCAGTTCAAGTTCCCGCAGAATTGCGTGATCAGCCTTCCGCCGGTGGACCGTTGGCGGCTGGCGATCGTGATCGCTCAGTCCGTTGCGATCATTTGCCTGTGGGGCACGCTCGTCGGCTCGATGCTGCCGCTGGTCTTCAAGCGCATCGGCGTCGATCCCGGGCTCGCGTCCAGCCCGTTTGTCGCCACATTCGTCGATGTCACCGGAATCATCATTTATTTCACGATCGCCAAAGTCAATTTGTTCTGATGTATCGCCTGGGAGGGACGCGCCCCAAATGCCCTACCCTGCCCACTTGGAATCGAATCACGCCATACCCGTCGAGAATACGATGGATTACGAAGTCGCCGCTGTGGGTATGGGAGGTCTCGGACATGGGCCTGCGGTCGTGGTTCAAAGGGCTGTTCGCGGCCAACCCGGTTCCTCCGGCACGGCGCGAAGACAAACCGCTCATCGCCCTGGTGCTCTTCCTCGACCGGCCCCGCGATCTCGATTCTTCGTACCTGTGCGGGGTTGCCAGCCGAGCGCTCGGCGTTCGCTTCACCGATGACGAGGCCGACGCCACCGATCAGTTCGTCGCCGGCTCCGAGCCGTCGTTCATCGTGAAATACGGCGACCACTTCTTCCTCATCAACAGCTTCGACCGGCCGTACATGGACGACCCCGAGGAAGCCGCCCAGTCCATTAGTGAATTGCGTTTGCGCAAGGCCGTTCGCGAACATAGCGCCTGGCTGTCGGTCGATCTGCTCGGCGATTACCAGCCCGGCGATTTGGCCACGATTTACCGCACCATCGGCAAGCTGACCGCGGCGCTGGCCGACGACGATTGCCTCGCCATTTTCGCCCCCGCAACAGGGCAACTCAATAATTTCGACGAAGAAACCCGCGAACAACTGTGCGGCGACGATCCGCTTGAACTCTTCGAGACTTCGAGCCATCCGCCGGTGGTGCCGGTGTCGGGCGACGATCCGCGGCTGAGGGTGGCCGTGGCCAAGGCCCGGAAGAAATGGCCCGAGTTCGTGGCCGGGTTCGAACGCCGCCAGCCCGATCAGACCTTTTCCGTCAAGGCCCGCATCGGCGACGAGGACACCGCCGAGTTCATGTGGGTTTCCGTCACCGGCCTCGAGCACGGCTGGATTTACGGCCGACTCGACAACGACCCCATCGAACTCTCCTCGATCCGTTGCGGCGACCGCGTACGGGTACAGGTCGAGGATCTAAATGATTGGCTTTATACTAACGGCGATGAGATGATCGGCGGCTTCACGATCGAAGTGCTGCGAAGAATTCAGGAAGAGTTGCGCAATGGCTGAAAAAATCGCGACGATTTCGCCCGCCAGCTCGAAACCCCTGCCCGTTCGGCCATTAACGCTTTTCCCCCCAAGCATTTACGGCCAAGAAACCAGGCCGCCGATTGGCAATGTTGACCAATCAGCTGTTGATAAACTAGGCAAATTAGATGGATTACACCGGTTCCGTGAGATAAAACGAACCTCAATCGGATTGCATGTTGGCCACGGCGGTGCGGAGCGCATCATGGATGGGCTGAAAGAACTTCTCGAAGGTCTGCATCAGAATCAACGAACAAAGGGCCACTTCCTAGGGCTTCTCCATATCTTGATCGGCCGCACCATCAGCCGCTCGGACGGTACGGTCCTATCGAAAGGAATTACTTGGCGCGACGTGGCGACTCTGCTGCGACTCGTTCGCTGGGATCCCGAAGCCGTCCGTGAAGTGGGCGTAAATCCCGACACCCTCCCGCCGCGCGACCGCCAACGCTACTGGTTTCAAACGATCGCGCAAGCCGACGTCGCCTCTCAAGCCGCCATCCAGGCCGCCGACCGCCTAGCCCCCATCCTCGAAAAAGTCGGCTACAAGGTCTCGCCAGTTGGCAAGTAAGTGATTCAACTGGCCTCGATGGGACTCGAACCCATACGACCGCAAGGGTCAGGGGATTTTAAGTCCGCAGGGCAAATCCGCAAACCCTGAATTGAGTGCATCTTGCGACGCGGACCCATCAAGCGCCCGCAGTACAATCAGCAGCAAGAACGATATCGACCCCGAACTGCGCCGGCTGCTGGACGCATGGCCGTCGCTCTCACCGCCAATTCGTGCGGCCGTTCTGGCATTGATCGAAGCGGAATCCGCCTGAACGCGAAATCACCCGCTAGGAGCTCTGGCTTCGCGTCAGTGCCACGATCCGGAAATAAACCGGCCAACGAGTCGCCCAGCGTTCTCGACGCGACACGAATAACGGCAGCGACCTCGCCAATGAAAAGAGCCGCGGAACTGACTCCCGCGGCTCTTGCGAAGTCTTGCGAGTTGGTGCGAAATTGGCTTTCAGCCAACCAACAAATTCCCCATCAGCCGGATGACGACCGCATGATGGGTGTCAATCTCCGTCATCAAGCGTCGATGTGTCGGCCCGCGTGCGCAAAGCCTCAACAGTCGATGAACGATGACTAGTCCGTTCAAAATCAACGTGCCGGACTCGCCGCAGGGGTCGCGCGGCCGGGCGCCTGCGCGCCCATCTCGCCGTCCAGCCTCCAAACGCTGAGCTTCAGGCCGGCCTCGTCGTCCTCGATCATTGCGGCCAGGTATCGGCCGTTGGGCGACACGTCGAGACTCAAGGGCAACCCTGCCGGCAGCGCGAGTTGGTGCGCGACCGCCCCAGTCTTTGTGTCCCAGAGGTTGATACGGTGCGGGACAGCGATCTCTTTCGACCGGAGAATGTTGTCGCAGCCGATCAGCACCCGGCCGCCCTGCACGTAGGCCATCCGCTGAACGTTCATCGACTGTTTCGCCCCGTTGGTCAGCGTCTGCACCACCTTCCGCGTTTCCACGTCTCGGATCTGAATGTTCTCCCGTGGCGTCGGCCCCTCAGCGAGGAACTTGCCGTCTGGCGAGAACGCCAGGGAACCGACACAGCGACCCAGATCGATGCGTTCATGCTTGTCTTCTTCCCAGCGCCAGAGGACGAGGTTGTTTTGATCGGACAGGGCGAGCAGTTTGCCGTCGGGTGAAAACTGGGCCGCGTCGATGCGCGTGTGTTTGAACGGGGCTGACTTCAGCTTCTTGGTAGCGGCCGTGTCCCAGATCTCGATTGCGTTCTCCC
>JBGQCZ010000661.1:0-3638 GCA_041495645.1 Gemmataceae bacterium
CCATTCGAGGCCGGCGAGAATAACGACTTCGGCATCGGCTGCGTTGTCGGCGAGCGCGCCCAGCATTTGCTCCACGCCGATTTTCCCGGCGGGCTATCCCTCGGCGACGGCAACACCTTCCGCGAAAACGTAACCATCCATCGCGGCACGCCCGACGGCCAAACCACACGCATCGGCAATCACAATTTTCTGATGACCAACACGCACGTGGCCCACGACTGCACCGTCGGCGATCGCTGCGTCTTCGCCAACGGAGCGGTCATCGGCGGGCACGTGACGTTGGGCGATGGCGTGTTTCTATCCGGCAACACGGGAGTGCATCAGAATTGCCACATCGGCCGGCTGGCGATGATCAGCGCGTGCAGCTCGGCGACCAAGGACGTGCCGCCATTTGCCATCCACGAAGGGCGTAACACGCTCATCGGCGTAAACCTAATCGGCATGAAGCGGGCGGGGATGACGGCGCTGCAAATAAATGCCATCCGGCAAGCCTATCGCTTGTTGCTGAATTCCGGCCAAATGGCGTCGGCCGTGCTGCCTCGCCTCGAACGCGAATTGGGCCACATCGACGTCGTGCAAGAGTTGCTGAAGTTCTTTCAGACGGCGAAACGCGGAGTTTGCTTGACTCGGGGCCGAAGACACCATTCAGAAAGCTAAAGCCGAGGTCCAACCCAGAATCCAAATTCCAGTCCACAAATTCCAAGGAAAATCCAAATCACAAATTCCAAAATCCAATGTGCAGCGTTTGGATCTTGGGATTTGCAATTTGGAGTTTCCTTGGAATTTGTGGGTTGGAGCTTGGAATCTACTTTTTCTCCACTTTCTGCACTTTGAACGACACTCGCCCCAGCACGTTGAGCCACGAGTGATCGTCGGGGTCGTTGCTGAAGACGACGTGCGTGCCATCCACATAAAGCTCGTTCCACGTGGGATCGACGCTCACCCATTGATGGCCGTCGTGGATTTCGGCCCAGGCGTGCCAGCCGAAAATCTTGTCCACGTGGGCCACGCCCGTGAGTTCACGAGCCGGGAGGCCGAGCGCGCGGGCCAGCGACACGAACAGCAGCGTATGCTCCGTGCAATCGCCGGCCATCGTTTCCAAGACGCCGAGCGTGGTGCTGGAATTGGCGGCCATGGTCTTGCGAATATTCTTGTAAACGTAGTTCTTCAGCAATTCGGCGCGTTTGAGCGGGTCCTTTTCGTCACCGACGATTTCCTCGGCCAGCTTGACCACTTTTTTCTGGTCGGATTGGATCGTCGGCGTGGCGGACGTGAATTCCTTCTTTTGTGCATCGGTCAGCGGCGCCGCTTTCTCCTCGCGGAAATCTCTCTTCAGGTCGATGAAGACTTTGCCGCCCTCGTGCCGGACTTTTTGCCGGTGCGAAGTGGGAAACTCGAAGTCCTGAAGCCCGAGCACTTCCATGCTGAGTGATGACACGAGCGGCGATGCGCCGAGGTTCTTGTCCACCTTGATCGACGACGCGGCAATCATGTCCACGCCGCCTTTATCCAGCTTCTTGGCCAGGTCCTCATGCTCGGCCCGCATCTCGAGGATTCCACCGATCTGGCCCTTAATCATGTTGCCATTGCTCAGCACTTCTGCGTCGAATACCGCCCCCTGCGACTTGATCTTCACCAGATGCACTTCGGTCTGCACGCCGCCCCAAAGAATCGACTTCTTGCCCTGATAGCTGAATATCTCCTTGGAATCGACCTTTGCCTCTTCCCAATTTGTGCTCCAAGTTTCGAAGGTGTCGCGCTTCTTCGGACCGGCCATGAACCAGGCCGTCAGTTTCTGCGACATCGCCAGATTGGCCTTCGGGTACGGAATTTCGCGCTTGGTATCCACGCCGCTGGATGTCGTGATCACGCTCATGCCCTCGCCGGATGGCTTGGCCAGATGCACCGTGTCTTTACCGTCGTTGGTTGTGCGATTTTCGGCATAAAGAATCTTTCCATCGCCCTCGAGGGAATAGTAAGTCGTCTCTTTCTGCTGCGTCGAGGACTTCTCGCCTTCGACGATAAGCGACATCAGCATATCGGTCGTCTCGACCGCCGCGTCTTTGCCGTCGTACGTGCCGAGTTTCAACTCGGAAATCATCCAGCCGACTTTCTTGTTCTTCAGATACAAGCCGACGGCATGCCGGGTGGTGTTCGCCTTGACGAACTCCTTGAGCGATTCGACTTTCGGCTCGTCGGCGACCGCCCACGGAGCGGCCAGAAACGCGACAATCAACGCGGTCACGGAAGTGCGAAACATGGATTCCTCCCAGGATATTCCGGTCGATTCAGGATATGCGACTTGGGGATTCGGAGCAAGCGCAACAATAGAACGCGGATGACGCTGATCGCGCGGATTTGCGCGGATACGAGGATGCTGGTTTTTTCTGATCCGCGCAAATCCGCGCGATCAGCGTCATCCGCGTTCTATTCCCGTGGCAAATGAGCGATTTCGATCTTCATCTCGGGAAACAGCACCTTCGCCGCTTCGGCCACGACTGTGCGATGACAATGCCGATAATCGGCGCACGCGCACAACAACGCGCAAGGCCCGGTTTTTCTCAGAATCTCGGCCAATAGCGTTAGTCCGCGGTTGACCGGCCATTGGTCATCGCGCGACGCCAGATGTGCGCGGAGAATCGTCATGGCCGGGTCGTTCTTTTGCGGATTGCCGAGTTCGACGAGCCAGCGATAGTCGATGCCTTCTTCCGCGAGTCGATGGGCCAGCCCGTGCGGGCCGGCCTGCAGGTTCCACTCGTGCGGCCCGTATGTTCCGCCCGGCGTGATTTGCGAAGCACATGGCGAGTGCCGCGTATCGATCAGCAGCCGCACGCCGGCGCTCTTGAGAGATGCGATGAGCGAATCCATGCGCTTGGCCGTGGGCCAGTAACTGTATCCGATGGTGAAGAGGTTCATGCTTTCAGTTTAGCCGCGACGAGCGGAGCGCGCCGGCCGGCGCGCTCCGCTCCGAAGACTCCGCGTCGCGGTTAAACTAGTCCCGCAGCATTGCGCTGGCTTGGTTCTTCACCGCGTCAAACCGTGGCTGCCATGAGCCGTCAGCGAGTTTTCGCAGCACGGCTCGGGCTTCGGCTTGGCGGCCTATTTGCTTCAACAACGTCGCTCGGTCCATCAGGTATTGAGCGTTGGTCGGTTCGGCGGCGAAGGCGGCGGCGTAGGCTCGTTCGGCCAGCACCGGCTCGTTGTTGCCCTTCAACTCCTCGGCCAGCTTTTGGAACCGCGCCGCTTCATTCGGGTTCAACGAGATCGGCGAGGTAAGGTATTCCCAAGCCAGTTCGGTCTCACCAAGCTCGCGCAATAGCCTTGCGGCGTTCTGGCAAGCGAGCGTCGGGTCCGGATCGAGAGCGCGCCAGCGGTCGGCGGCCTTGATGATCTTCGCGGCCAAGTCGGCCGGCGGTTTGGTGTCGGTCTCCTGATGCGCGGTCATCACCTGCTTGTAGGCATTGAGCAAGGTTTCGTAGTCCGCTCGCAACGATTGCACGTCGACCACTTCCGGCATGTATTCCCATTCCAGGTCCAAGGCCTTTTCGAGATACACGGCCAACCGGGAGGTATTGCGGCGCTGGCCGGCCAGGTCCGCGGCCAAGCGCCAGACCATCGGCTGGTCGGCGAAGTAGCCC
>JBGQCZ010000662.1:0-3638 GCA_041495645.1 Gemmataceae bacterium
CATCGGCGGGCGCGGCGCGGTGGACCTGGCCAATTCGCCCTACCTGGCGAGCCTGACTCAACTCGGATTGCAGCGAAACGACATACGCGGCCGCGGTCTGGCGGTCCTAACGAATCCCGGCGGCGCATCGTGGCTCAAGCGCTTGCGCCGACTGGACCTGTGCGGCAACCGCATCGGCGACGTAGGCGCCCGGCAATTGCTCGTCGCGCTGCCTCTCCTGCAGAGTCTGCGCCGGCTGTATTTGAGCCACGATCGCGACGACCTAAGCCAGATCGGCCGGCGCTGGCTGAGCGACAAGTTCGGCGTCCGCTTGGGCTTGGACTGGTTCGAGCAGCCGTGAGACGATCGTGCAGCGGCTCATGTGCGGGTTCCATCTCTCCGTCCGCAAGGTATCATAAAGGCAGCACGCAAACCGAGCGGGCACTTGCATCGTCTCATTCGTAAGGCACCCGCTATCTGGAGGCTGCATTATGCGCTTTGCCGTCATCGCCGCACTGTTCGCCGCGGTTGGCGTTGCTTCCTTTGGGGCGGAGCCGGACAAACCCGAACTTGCCCAAAAAGCCCAAGCAATACTGAAAGCGAATTGCTACCAATGCCACGGCCAGGACGGCGTGTTCGAAGGTGGAATGAATTTCGTTCTCGATACCGCCAAGCTTATGGCACGCAAGAAAATTGTGCCCGGCAAACCGGATGAGTCGCCGCTTTATCTGCGCATCGTCAAAGGCACCATGCCGCCCGCCGATCAGCAACCCCGGCCATCCGCCGCCGAAAAGGCAATTTTGAAAGAGTGGATTGAAGTCGGTGCGCCGGTTGTGCATCAAGGAGCTGACACGCGCTCGATCATTACGCAGACCGATCTCTTTCGCTGGATGCTCAACGACCTGGAGAGCTTTGAGCGCCGCAGCCGGCGCTTCATCCGCTATTTCTCGCTCGCGCATCTCTACAACCAGGGTTTGGGCGACGACGAACTCCAGACCTACCGCAACGCTCTTTCAAAGCTGTCCAACAGCCTGTCTTGGCATCCGAAAATCAGCTTGCCGCAAGCCGTCGATCCGCACAAGACGCTTTTGCGCATCGATCTGCGCTGGTACACGTGGGACGCGACACTTTGGAACCGGCTGCTGGCCGAGTATCCGTACGGCGTGCTCGATGACAGCGTTACGGCGCGAGCCGTGATGGTTGGCACCGCGACCAAGTTGCCGCTCTTGCGGGCCGATTGGTTTGTCGCCAACGCTTGCCGCCCGCCACTCTACTTTGACATGTTGCAATTGCCCGCCAGCATTGCCGAACTGGAGCGCCAACTCCGTGTCGATGCCGCCGTCGATATCCAGCAGGAGCGTGTGGTTCGTGTCGGGTTCAATGGCTCGGGCGTGTCGAAAAACAATCGAATTCTGGAGCGGCACGATTCGGTGCACGGCGCGTATTGGCGTACCTACGATTTCGATGCCGTGCCGCAGAACCTGGTGGAGCGCGGCGGATTGCTGCCGGACCAACGGAATATCTTCGCCTATCCGCTCGGCCCGGCGGGCGTGGCCCCCCGCGATCCGTTCCTGCATGCCGGCGGCGAGTCCATTTTCAACCTGCCCAACGGCCTGCATGGTTTCATGCTTGTGAATGCCGTCGGCAATCGCGTCGACAAAGCACCGGTTCAGATTGTCAGCGATCCGAAACGGCCGGATCGGGCTGTCGAGACCGGCGTCTCCTGCATGTCGTGCCATCTCACGGGTATCAATCCGAAATCAGATCAAGTGCGCGACTTCGTGGCCAAGAACCCGAAGGCCTTCACGCGCGCCGATGCCGAGATCATTCGCGCGCTCTATGCGCCCGAAGCGCGCATGAAGAAGCTAATGGAGGAAGACGCGGAGAGATATCGTAAGGCGGTTGAACAAACCGGTGCGAAAGTGATCAAGACCGAACCGGTCAGCACGTTGACATTGCGCTATGAAGCCGATATGGATTTGCCGACCGCGGCGGCCGAGGCCGGTTTCACGCCCGAGGAATTCAAACAGAAAATCTCCGGCTCCGATTTGTTGACGCGAAACATCGGCGCGTTACGCGTGCCCGGCGGGACCGTGTCGCGACAAGTATTCGTGCAATCCTTCGGCGACATCGTTCGCGATCTGAAGATCGGCGCTCTCTTTCAGTCGAACGCCAACAGCGGTACACTTCCCGACAATTCCGGCGATCTCGATCCACTCGAAAGCTCGGCCAATCAGGCCAACGCCGTCGCCTTCACGCGCGACGGCAAACTGGCGCTCATCGCCAGCGCCGATCGCAGCCTGAAACTCTGGGACATTCAAGCCGAACGCGAAATACGCCGCTTCGTCGGCCACACCGCGAGCGTGTGGAGCGTGGCCTTTTCGCCCGACGAACGCCAGGCTCTTTCCGGCGCGATGGACGGCACGGCGCGGTTGTGGGACGTGGCCAGCGGACAGGAACTCAAACGCTTCGACGGGCACTTGTCTCTGGTCGCGGCCGTGGCTCTTACGCCCGATGCTCGTTTGGTTCTCACCGGCGGATATGACGGGAGCGTCGTCCTTTGGGACGTGAACAGCCAGGAATTGAAGCGGCACGAGGGACTGTCGAAATACATCCATGCGCTGGCGGTTTCGCCCGATGGCAAACGGATGTTGGTGGGCGGCGACCGAAGCATTCATGTGCTCGATCTCGACGCCGGCAAGGAAATCAAGACTCTTACCGGTCACGCATCGGCTGTGTCTTGTGTCGCATTCAGTCCCGATGGCAAATGGGTGGCTTCAGGCAGCGACGACGGCACGGCCCGCGTTTGGGACGCCGAGTCCGGCAAACAACTCCGCGAGTTTCTTTTGGATAATCGCGCTCCCGTTCGCGACGTGGCCTTTGCCCCTAGTGGAAAGTCCCTGCTGACCTCGTCGACAGATCGCTCCGTTCGGCTTTGGGACATCGAAGGCAAGAACCAGGCGGGACGTTTTGACAAGCACGGCACGGTCGTCATCCGCGCCATGTTCATCAACGGCGGCGCGCAGACCATGTCCGCCAGCCGCGACTCGTCCATCAAGGCGTGGGGGATCGCCAAGCACAAACATTTGGTGTCGGTGCCGGAAGGCGACAGTGCGCCCAAAGCGATCCAGGCGCCAAGCCAAATCCCGTTATTGAAACCCGTCGGAGTTCTTTCCGCGGGCGGAACCATCGGCAATCTCGTTCTCTCGCAGAACAAGAAATGGTTCTTTTACATCAATCGCACGAGCGATAAGCTCGTCCAGATCGATGGGGCGAGTTTCAAACAAACGCATGAATGGGCGATGCCCGATGGCGGCGAGACCTTTGTGCTTACTCGCGACAGCAAATCGATTTACACGTTTGGTTACATCAAGGGCCAATGCCACATTTTCGAACTCGATCCGAGCGCGTTCAGCATCCGCAAGAAATTCAAAGTGGACCTTGCGCCCTACGACATCGCCGCCACTGACAACGGGTTGCTTTTCTTGAGCGGCGAGAGCGGCGGTTGGACCGATGTGGCGGTCGTCGATGCCAAAAAGCAGACCATTGTCGGCCGCTGGGGCGGTGTGTGGAACCGTTCATTCCTCGCTCTCTCCGCCGATCAAACCCGTCTTTACGCCTCGACCCAAGGCGTCAATCCCGGCAAGATCGAAGGCTTC
>JBGQCZ010000663.1:0-3628 GCA_041495645.1 Gemmataceae bacterium
GATTCCCAACACCAGCGATGGTCGAATCGCCTGCCAGATGGCCTCATCCAGCAACGATTCTGGATAAAGGACATAAAGCGTGGCGCCCGCGTTTGGATTGGGGAATTTCATTTTGACGCCGCGACACAAATAAGCTCTTTCCTCGACCAGAACGCGGTCGCCTAACTCTGGATGGGAAGGCTCATTGGCGATGACTTCTGCTGGCGGTAAATGACCGATCTGTCCCGAAACTGTGGCCAAGCGTTGACCGCCAGAGTCGATCAGAACATATTCAGCGCCGGTAAGCCCTCTGAGGTATTCCAATATCTGAATGTTCAGCGTAATTCGCGTATCGCCGAGCGTGTGAACAATCCCTTGCACCTGCGCGGCGATCTGCCGTCGGGCAAGCCGGGCCGAGTCCCACGCCGTCCACGAGCAAATGCCCACAAGCCCTAACAACAGCAGTCCGAGCGGAACCAGGAATTGGTAGCGAATGCTCCAGCGCATCGGCGTTCCTCCCTTCCCGTCCATCATGCGGGATCGGCAGAGAATGAACAAGCCGTCAGTTCGGGAGGGCGAGGCGCCTCGCCCTCCCAGACTGAGACCCGCAAAGCCGTAACCGACTGAGGCTCATACAATTGCCCGCGATGCGGACACGATGGGCGGTCGTTTGGCGGGTGGTGAAGGTCGCGCTTGCCGTCCTGATCGTCGGCGGCGTGAGTTGGCACTTTGCCAAGATCCTCCAGCGGCCGGAACTTTGGCGACAGCCGTTGCGGCTCGACCCGCTGTGGTTGGCGCTCACGGCCCTGCTGTATGCGGCCGGGTTTTGCTGCTGGGGCGGATACTGGCTTCGCTTGCTCAACGGCATGGGGGAGCGGTTGGCATTGCCGCTCGCGGCGCGGGCGTATTTTGTGAGCCAGTTGGGCAAATACGTTCCGGGCAAAGCGGCGGCGGTGTTGATGCGGGTCGGTTACGCGCGAGCGGCCGGCGTGCGAACCGGCGTGGCCGCGATTACCGCGACTTACGAAACGCTGACT
The DNA here is from genome assembly GCA_041495645.1 of Gemmataceae bacterium. GTDB lineage: Bacteria > Planctomycetota > Planctomycetia > Gemmatales > Gemmataceae > JBGQCZ01. The sequence continues at coordinate 1,017 of JBGQCZ010000663.1, forward strand.
ACTATCGCGGCCGGGGCAATCGTTGCCGCGATCTTGTTCCCACTGCTGGAATCCGAAAAATCGACGATGGGCTGGAAGGCGCTGGGCTTGCTCGCCATTGCCGGCATCCCGATTCTGCCGGGAGTTTTCAATCGACTTGCGGCGCGGATCGCGAAACCGTTCTTGGCAGCCGATGCTCAGGCGTTGCCGCGGCTCAGCACGTCGGCCTTGCTTAGCGGTTTGCTTCAGTCGAGCCTTGGTTGGTTTTGTCTTGGAACCAGCCTTTTGACCTTGCTGCACGCGGTTGAGCGTGATGGCGAAGAGGTCGTGCGCGTGCCCTGGCTGGTCTGCACGGCGTACGTGTCGCTCTCGTACGTGGCGGGATTTCTCACGCTGCCGGCGCCCGGTGGTTTGGGCGTGCGCGAGGCCATCATGCAGCAATTGCTCGCCGTGCACCTTGGTCCGCGCCTTGGCGAGGAGGCTTCGGGCACGTTTGCCGTGGTTGTCGTGCTGTTGCTCCGGCTAACTTGGACCGTCACCGAATTGAGCCTTGCCGGCCTAAGCGCGCTGTTGCCCCGATTGGCCACCCGGAATTCTCGCGCATGATCTCCATCGTCATTCCTGTGTTCAACGAGTGCGAGAGCCTGGCGCAGCTTCACCAGGAGATCGACGAGACAGCCAAGGCACACGGATTGGAAGTGGAGATTGTGTTCGTCAGCGATGGCAGCACCGACAAATCGTGGGACACCATCCGCGATCTGGCCGCGAAGGATTCACGCGTTCGCGGCATTCGCTTCCGTCGCAACTTTGGCAAAGCCGCCGCTCTTTCCGCCGGATTTGAGGCCGCTCGCGGCGACATCGTCATGACCCTCGACGCTGATTTGCAGGACGACCCGAAGGAAATACCGCAATTTCTAAAGGCAATGGATGAAGGCAAGGACGTGATTAGCGGTTGGAAGCGCGTCCGCCACGACCCCTGGCACAAGGTTTTTCCCAGCCGGGTCTTCAATGGGATGGTAAGCCGATTGACGGGAGTTTGGCTGCACGACCACAATTGCGGGTTCAAGTGCTATCGGGCGGAAGTGTTTCGCGAGGTGCGGCTCTACGGTGAGTTGCATCGCTTTATCCCGGTGCTGGCGTCGGCTCGCGGATTCCGCATCGGCGAAATTGAAATCGACCACCGCCCGCGAAAATTCGGCCAATCGAAGTATGGGGTGCGCCGGTTCGTGAAGGGATTTCTCGACTTGATGACGGTGAAGTTTCTGACGAGCTTCAGCCATAGACCGCAACACGTGCTGGGCAGCATCGGGCTAACCGCGTTCCTTTCGGGAGCGCTGGGAATGGCCTGGCTGGCCGTCACCTGGGTAATCAATTATTTTCGCCCCGAATCGTTCCTGCCGCTGCACCAACGACCGCTGTTGATTTATGCGGTCGCGGCATTGCTCCTGGGCACGCAAATGCTGACGATGGGCTTCATCGCCGAACTGCTGACCGCCCACAATGCCCGCCACGCCGACGAATACAGCATCGCCGAAACCACGTTCAAGACCAACAAATCATGACGAATGACCAGCTTCGCCGGTTTGTCTACGCGCTGCTGACGGTGGCAACGGTCGGATCGGTGACGGCGCGGATCGCCAATGTCGAGCTGGTCTTCGAACCGAGCCGCTTTCACGGTCAAGGCGACGAACCGCCGGATGTGGCAGTGCGGAAATGGCCGGAGAAACGCCCGGCGGCGATGCCGACCCTGTCGTCGAACGACCGCTCGCGCTGGTGCGCCGTGCGAGCGCTCGTCGACAACGGCACTTGGATCATCGGTCATCGCACCATGAATTCGGACGGTACTTATCGCGACGATGGCATCGTGTTCGAAGACGGCTGGCAAAGCATCGACCGGGTGAAGAATCCCGAGACGGACGACTATTACTCCAGCAAACCGCCGCTGCTGACGTTTCTGGTCGCAAGCGAGTATTGGCTGCTCAAACGAGCGTTCGGCTGGAGGCTCACCGAAAACACCAGTTACGTCGTTAAGACGATTCTCATTACCTTCAATGTTCTTCCGCTGCTCCTCTACCTGTGGATGCTGCGAAATCTGCTTGAACGGTTTGGCACAACGGATTGGGGCCGCTTGTTCACATTTGCGGCGGGCTGTTTCGCAACTTATGTCACGACCTTTGGCGCTACGCTGAACAATCACACGCCCGCCGCCGTCTGCACACTCGGTGCGCTGTACCCGATCCTGATGGCCAACGGGCCGCCGAAATTCGTTCTTGGTCGCTGGCCGTTGCCGGCACTGCCGTCGTCTTCGTGTCTCCTGATTTCGGGATTCTGCACGGGGTTGATGTTCTGTTTGGAGCTGCCGGCTTTGTCGTTGGCGGTATTGCTGGCAATTTTGCTTTCGGTTCGCGACGGCAAGCGAACTCTCGCTTGGTTCCTACCGGCCGCTTTGCTGCCGACCATCGTTCAGTTGTCGCTGAATTACTGGGCGATCGGCGAACTCGTGCCGGCCTACAGCAAGTTCGGCGGGCCGTGGTACGAGTATGACGGTAGCCATTGGTTGAAGCCCGGGATCGGCCAGATCAAGCACGGCATCGACTGGGCGCGGCAGCATGAATCGCCTGGAACGTATGCCC
>JBGQCZ010000664.1:0-3621 GCA_041495645.1 Gemmataceae bacterium
CTCGATCCGCTCGCACGGACGTGCTTTCGCGCCATTGAGGAGCAACCAGGATGAAGCGCAGGTCAGGACCGGACCGGGCACGGCTGTGTTGCGAACAACTTGAAGACCGAGTCACTCCGTCGGGCGCCGCCTGGGAATACCAACCCTTCGATTCGATCCCTCTGGGCTCGATCCCCCCAAACTGGCAGCAATGGACCAACACCGGCGGCACGTCGTTCGCCGTCACCAACTCGATTGCAGCCTCCGGCGACCGCTCCCTCGCCACTTCCGCGGTAAGCAACCAAACCGCCCGCGCCTGGGTTAGCGAAGTCATGCCGGCCAGCTTCGGCATCTCGGCCAATGTCTATTTGGATTCGCTGCAACCGATTCAGTTGCTCGTTCGCGGCAAGAACTTGAACACGGCGACTCCGACCTACTACGCGCTCACGATCAACCGCGGATTGCAAGCCCAGATTGCGACTGTTGTGAATGGCGTCGCCACGCAACTCGCGTCGATCAAATCCGCCGCCTACTTCAGCGGCAAATGGGCGCGCGTGACGTTCACGCCAGAAGGATCGCAACTGTCGGTCGAGATCTTTCGGCCCGACACGCAGCAATACCTGAACGCCGCCGGCCAATGGCAGAGCACGGCAGTCAACTCGCTGACCGTGACCGACACATCGATTACCGCCGGCGGTTCCATCGGCATAAGCCGCCCGGCCCAATACTCCGGGGCCGTCGTCATCGACGACTTCACGATCGTCGGCCCGCCGGTCCGCGAGAACTTCGACACCACGGGGCTCGCTCAGCTTCCCGCCGGTTGGTCGAGATGGAGCAACGACCCGGCCGCGGGATTCAAGACCTCCACAACAACATCGGTCAGCCCCGCGCAATCGTTCGTGTCGTCTTCGACTTCCAGCGCGGCCGAAGCCCGCGCTTGGCTCTCCATGCTGTTGCCGCAAGACGTGCAAGTCACCGCGACCATGCGCCTCGACGGCCTCGAACCATTGCAGTTGATTGCCCGCGGGGATAATCTCGACACCGCCGCGCCCACCTATTACGCCGCTTCCGTCACGCGCGGATTGGAAGTGAAACTGCTGCGTGTCGTGAATGGCGTCGCCGCTCAACTGGCTTCGATCAAGTCCAACAGCTATCTCTCCAATCAATGGGCAAAGGTGACGTTGATCGCGACCGGCGACCGGATTCAGGCCATCGTCTTCCGCACCGACACCGGCCAGTATTTGGATTCCGCCGGCAATTGGTCGAATTCGCTGGCCCGGGCCCTGGATGTCACCGACCCGAACATCACCGGCTCCGGGTTTGGCGGCGTGGCGCGCCCGAAACTTTATTCCGGCGTCGTGACGCTCGACGACTTCGAAGCAGCCTCGGCCACGGGCGACAACACCGCTCCCACAGTCTCGATTCAAGCGCCGGCCAATGGTTCCACGGTAACGGGAATGGTCACCGTCACGGCCAGCGCCAACGACGGCAACGGCGTCGAGCACGTCGAGTTCTTCATCGACGGCGTGCTGCGATACGCCACGACCAAGACGCCCTACGACTGGGCCCTCGATACGGCCGGGCTCGCCAATGGCGCACACACCATTACCGTGAAGGCCTTCGACCTGGCCGCGAACATCGGCACCGCGTCCGTCACGATCACCACCCAAAACTCGGCCCCGGACAAGCCGGACATTCCCCGGCATTACAGCCACATTCGCCTCGCCTCGCTCGCGTATGTCGGCACGCCGATCGACGCCTTTGCCCAGAATCTGCTCAGAAACAGCATCGACCTGGTCATTCCCCACCCGAGTTTCTTGTCGCAAATCAACAATGTCGCTCCCAACACGCCGCAGTTGATCTACACCAACGTTTCGAACATCTACGAAAAACTGCTGACCGATTGGCTGACCTATGCCGGCCAACAGGGAGTGAGCCGCGAACTGGCTTTCTATCACGCTGCCACGCCGACCGCCTGGAGCGGCAATAGCGCCTCGTCGATGCCGGTGAATTGGTTTTGGTCGACGCGCCGCGGCGCCAATCTGGCCAACTTGACCAACCTCACGTCGGCGGCGCAAAACACGGCGATCGGCGATGTCACGTTCGGCGCGGCCGGCGAATCGCTTTACGTCGGCTTCATCGAGAAGTTTCGCGAAATGAACTTCGACCTGTCCCGGGTAGCGAGCGGCGGCTGGTCCGGAGTGTTGGAGTATGCGACCGCCGTGGATTCGGCCGGGAACCCAACCGCCTGGAAAGCGCTGCCCACTCTTTCCGATGGCACTCAGGGCTTCACGAAGTCCGGCGCCATCCAATTCGATCCGCCGGCCGATTGGGTCACGGCCGGTATTTCGGCTTCGGCCCCGCTCTTTTTCGTCCGCATTCGCACCACGGCCGGGGGTACGGCCCCGATCGCCAATTCCATCCTTGGCCGCAACTATGTCGGCGCCAGCGGCGCCACGCCGAGCGGCATCATTCCCGCGTTCGACGCCGCCGCCGATGCAAACAACGACGGTTATTTGACAAACGCCGAGTACGCCAATCGCACTGCCGGCAAAGACGCTCGCTTCATGTACGAAAGCCGCATTTTCTATCCCTACTACGGCCAGATGCGCTTCGTCACCAATCCGTCCAGCGCCGACGTGCGAAATTGGGCCGCTGATTATCAGGAACGTTTCCTGGACGCCAACCCGCTCGCCGACGGCTTGTTCATCGACAACTCCGGCGGCCGATCGCCGCTCGGAGGCATTCAAACGGTCGAACCGACGGGCAACTACAGCCAGGATTATGGCGCGATGCTGGACACGATCAACACCGCGATCGCTCCGCGTTGGGTCGCCGCCAACACGGCCGGCGGCGGCGCGGATTCCGATGCGGTCATTCGCAATACGCCCGCCAGCGTCGAGGAATTCGCGCTGCGTCCGCTCGCCAGCAGTTACTCGCAGTTCGAGGACGAAGCCGCGCTCATCGCCCGCCGGCTGGCCCTGCAAACGCCATCGCCGTACTTGGTGCTCGACAGTCTGCCCACCGGCGGCTCGACGACCGATCCACGCACCCAACTCGCCACGCTCGCCAACTACTATCTCGTCGCCGACCCCGACAACACCTTCCTGATGCTCTACGGCGGCTACGATCCCAACTCGCCGTGGACCCAACACTGGACCCCCGCCGCCGCCTACGACGTCGGCCAGCCCACCACGGCCTTCTCGCTCTTCGCCCAAGGCGCCGACCCGTCTAACTCCGCGCTCACCTATAAGATCTACCAACGCGACTACGGCAACGCGCTGGTCTTGTACAAACCCCTCTCCTACAAACTCGGCGCCGGCGCCGGAACCTTGACGAACGCCACGGCCACAACGCATCAACTCAACGGCACGTACCGTCTCCTGAATGCCGACGGCTCCCTGAGCGGTCCGGTCACCAGCGTTACACTGCGCAACGGCGAGGGCGCTATTCTGATCAAAGCCTAGCGTCCGTTTAACCGCGACGCGGAGTCCTCGGAGCGGAGCGTGCCAGCCTAGTTTAACCGCGACGCGGAGTCCTCGGAGCGGAGACGGCCATGTGGGAAAGGGAGTTGTTGTTGAGGTACGCACCTTCAGCGCGACCGTCCAGGACGGGTTTTTGAAATGAGTGGCGGGAGTACGA
>JBGQCZ010000665.1:0-3620 GCA_041495645.1 Gemmataceae bacterium
AGCGCTCTTTCGCAGAACTGGCCGGTCCGCGTCGCGCAGGGCCAGGCGGCGTTGCATCGCGGTCTGATCGTAAACTCGTTGGTAGACTTCGAGTTGTTCGTTGGTCAATGACACGCCGCGGCGGCGCATCACTTCCTGGGCCGTGGCGAACAGCGTTTCACAATCTGCATTCTCGGCCAGCACGCCGCGCGACACGTTGCAGAACGACGGCACGAATTTCGGCAACAACCCGTTGGCCGGCAACAGGCCGGCAAACGCCCCGACGATTGTTCCAGCGTTCAAAAGCGAGCCGACGCCGATCTTCGCATGATCGCCGATGAAGCTCCCGATTTTGTTCGATCCCGACGGAATCCGCACGCCATTCTGCGAAACGAAAATCTCGCCGTAATCGTGGCGCAGATCGCTGAACTGCGCCCCGGCGCCGATGTTCACCCATTCGCACACGTAACTGTGGCCCAAGAACCCATCGTGGTATTTGTTCGAAAAGCCCTGGATGACGCTCGCTTCGATCTCGCCGCCCACGCGACAATACGGGCCAATGGTAGTGCCCGAGCGAATCTTCGCGCCGAGCACGTGCGTGCCCGGGCCGATGTAACAAGGTCCTTCGAGTCGAGTGAACGCTCCAATCGTGGCGTCGCGATCCACCACCACCGGGCCATTTCGGGTATCGGCAACCACCTGCGGATCGAGCCGGGCGGTGCGATCGATGCACAGCAAGCCGGCCGGGCCAACCAGAGACACATCGAGTGGGCGGCAATTCGACTTGCCGTCGCGGCCGCGGAAGTCGCTGACGATCTCATCGCCGTTCAAATGAACCAGGTCCCACGGGCGGGCAATCAATTGCCCGCCGGCTTCGCGTCGAGGCAATGAACGTTTCCATTCACCGAGCAACTGATCGAGATTGCCCACCGTCAGACCGGCCGTCTGGTCCGGCATCAGAACCGCAAAGGCGACTTCGTCGCCGATCATGCCCACGCACGCGCCGGAGTTGGCCGACATGGCGCCGAGCGAGTCGTCGGGCGGCAGCCAGCGGCCATTGACCATGACAAGCGGGCCCAACCGCAACCAGAACGGATCGTTGACGGGCTCTTGGGTGCGCTGCTGGCGGAGCCGGTTCGCGAGAAACGGCCGCACCAGCGTGCTCGCGGTGCAGGGCGCGAAGTATTGTGTTTGCTTGGTCGCCAACGTGGTCAAGCCGCAATACAAGTCGAAAACGGGACGGGTGAGGGTCAGCGGCTCCAGGTCCAGGACGCCATGATCCTCGAATATGCAAATGCGCATCCGTGCATCCTTTCCAAATCCGGCGCGAGAGGCGATCCGTTGCTTCCATCGGGTTGGGAAGTATACCCGCGACCGGCTATGCCTTCCAAGCCCGATTCAGCGTACATGCCGAAAATTCCGGTTACAGCGAATGCAGCCGTCGCGTGGATCGAAAGGCAAGCGGATTCGTGATTTTCGCTCAAGACCCGCTCCGCAAGCCGGCAAGCCTCCCCATCATCGGGAATAATCCACTGAGGTCCGATTCCTTGTTTCGGGGGAGGAATCTATTCATGACGTGGGACATGCGACTGGGATTGCTGGTGGGGATCGGCGTGGTGGTGGCAATCGCGCTGGTGTACTACAAGCCTGAAGGCGGATTCAACCTGCGCGCCAAAGAGGCCGTGACCAAGGCCCAACTACAGGGCGGGCACCGCACGGTCCAACTATCGCCAATGCCGAAATGACCGCCGCTTGCGGCTTTGCGGGCGGTCATTTCTCGAACCACGCCGATTTCAGTTCGGCCACTTCCAAGATAACGACCTTTGCCGAATCGCCTCGGGCAAACATTTCGAGCATTCGCTCGTTTTCCTTCGGAATCCCCCCAACCGACATCGCCACGCGCCCTCCGTTGGCGAATACTTCCACCGATCCGCGATCCAGCAGAATGCTCAACTGGATGCGCCCGCCTTCTGGAGTCAGGGGCGCTTTGACGTTGCCGCAAGTCAGTTCCATCTTCTTGGCGCTGAAAACGACCGGCACGCCGCGAAGTGTAAAACCGACCGTTTCGTTGGTCGCGAATTCCGTGTGAATATCGAAAAGCTCACCGGTCAGATCCTTGAGCGGGTTCTCGCCTTGTTTAAGAACAATGTCCTTCCACGAATGCTTCTCCCCGCGCAGAGTGCTGAGTTCCTTCACCGGCTCGGCAAACATTCGCACGCCGTCTTTCGTCTGCGTCAGAGTCAATTCCACTGGCACGGTCATCTGCTGGTTGAACGGCATGCCCGGAAAGGTGATGCCGTTGCCCCAACCGATTTGGAATCGGCGGCCGTCGGGCATGTCGCTGAAAGTCTGGGCCGCGTAGAAGTTGCCGTACCAAAGTTGATGCTTGCCCTTTTCTGCTTTGAATTCATGCCCATCAAACTGACCTAGCACGTACTTTCCATCAGCGGCGTAAAGGACCCATTTGCGCTCGTCTTTCGACCCTTGAACCGGCAACTCGAACAAATCCGGGCACTCGAAGAAGCCCTCAATCCGGCTCTCGAAGGTCCACTTCTTCAGATCGGGAGTCGAATGAAACGCGATCCATTGCTTGCCCTGAAATTCATCGTAGACGGCCATGATCCAGCGCTTGGTCGGCTCATGCCAGATGACTTTCGGATCGCGGCCGGCATGCTTGACCGCCGGGTTGCCGGGAAGTTCTTTCCACGTGCGGCCGCCGTCGCTGCTGGCGGTCAGGCATTCCCCGCGGCCGGTGCTGGTGAACGCCGCCACCATCGTGTCCTGATCGAATCCGGTTTGCCCCTTCTTCACGACAAAGGCGCTGCCGGAAAAGCACCAGTCGCCGTATTGTTTCGGATACAGCGCTTCCGGCAGTTCACGCCAACGCACGAGGTCCTTGCTGACGGCGTGGCCCCAATGCATGTTGTCCCAGTTCCAGCCGAATGGATTGTGCTGGTAGAACAGGTGATATTCGCCGTTGAAATACACGAGGCCGTTGGGATCGTTGAGCCACCCGCGGCGCGAGGTGAAGTGAAATTGCGGCCGCAGTCTTTCGCGATACATCTCTGCCGGCAATTCATCACTGGCCGCAACATTGGCCAGCGCCTTGGAATCTTCCGGCAGCTTGTTCACTTCCAGCGTGAGGGTTTCGCCATTGAACTGCGACACGTCCGCGAAGGTTTGAAATGCCAGCTCATCGGTTAGTTCGATGTCGAACTCGCGCACCGTTTTGCCGTCCACAATGAACTTCATCCGCCGCTTCGGCGCTCCGGTCTTCACCGGCAGATGCAGATATTGCTTGTCGATGGTAAACTCGCGGCGGGCCGGGCCGGCCGTCTTCTTCGCATCGCTTTGCATGATATGATCGACGTTGATATGTCCCCAACCGCCGGTGTGATCGTCCACGATTTGAATGACGACTTCCTTGCCCATCAGGTCGGGCACGTCCCACGAATGCCAGTCGAGTTCCTCACTGCCGCCGGGTTGCGTATTCGGCCCGGTCGCGGTGCGAACGACTTTGCCGTTGAGCAACAGATTCATGCAGGTCTTGCCCGCATACCCACCGCCGCCGATCAGGAAGTTGACGTACTTGCGCTGAATTTTGAACGAAGGCGACGTCAGCGTGCCGGTGGTTCCGCCGG
>JBGQCZ010000666.1:0-3606 GCA_041495645.1 Gemmataceae bacterium
ACGGCGATGCCGCTTTTCCTTGGCCAACAGATTTCGCAAATCAGCTTGAGCGGCCATTTGCAAGAAGGCGAAAAGCTCTCGTTGGTCGGGATCGTAGCTGGATGGGTTGCGAAGAAGGTTGATGATCGCTTCGTCGGCCGCTGCGCAACACTCATCCTCGTGGGATTTCGGATTTGTTTGAATGAGCCAAGCAGTCAAATGATGGACATATGCTGCAGCGAGATCCGCGGAAGCAGTCTTATCGCCTTCGATCAACCGACGAAATAGTCGGAATCCTTCATTGGAGTCTGGGCGTCGGATGATGGGCGGGGACATGATCTAATGATCCGAGTTCCAATGGATAAAGACTCCTCAACCCAATCGCGGTGGACGAAATCAACCGACCAACTAATAGTCTAACGAACATTGTTGCTATGTATAGGTCAATAGCGATTTGAATTCAAATCGATGCATCGCTCAGGCCAGGATTTGCGATTCAGGACGTTTCGGCCGCCAATCGATTCGTTAACACGCCGAGATGGTTCCCCTAGAAGTCGTGACCGCCATCCGATCCTGAGCCGATTTTTCTAATTGGCGGGGCACTCCGGCTCAATACGCTTCGCATGACGCGTGAAATCCACAAGCGAAATGATAATTCTGCACACTTCTTGCTCGGTGAGCCGCAGGTCTTACTGGTCATCACCGCAGACTTTGAAACCACGCGCCGCTGGGAGTTACGTATGGCGTGAATCCCGCAGCCGGTTGATGCCGCTCGCCCTCCCAAGCAGCGATTGCGACCGCTAGAACCAAGTCATCGTGCACGCCCTCGCGCCATGTCACCTGCGTGTCCAGTGTCGGGATCACGACCTTCATTTGGAAGTTGTTCAGCTCCCGCATCAGCAATGCCGCTTCCTGAAGTTCATTGGCCACTCGCAGGCGCCGGCACTGGAACAAGACTTGGAGCGATCCGACCAGTTCCTTCTTGGGCACCAGCATTCCGCTACTGTCGTGGTGGCTCGACTGGTGCCCTGCGGTGATAGCAAGAGTCCGAATTCTTGCCCGAATGCCAGATTGTCGAAGCAGATCAATGACCGGCTTACCCACCGCCGTTTGATCGACGACCAGTATGCTGTTGCTCAACGGCTTTTCGCGAAACACTTCTGCAAGCCGCGCATAAATCGCCCCATACGGCGTGCCCGACGGGAATCGCTCCATGAATCGAACTGCGTAATGGCCGATCGCGGTGTGCGGTTTTTCCGGCACGGGCACGTACGTTTTCTCCAGCACGGCGACGGCGCTGAATTCCCGAGCTTGCCCGAAGTCTAGCCCAGTGAAGAATTGAATGTCGCGTGGCATGCGTCACCTCGCTTTCGTGCGGAGCTAGTACGTCACATAACGATTCGGCGGCGGTGCAGCCGGCTCGTGCAGCGCGGGCAGGCTCGTCTCGGACATGAACGCTGCAAGCGCAACAGACAGCACCAAGTCGTCGTGTTGCCCCTCGCGCCAGGCCGTCAACGGGTCGGTCTTGGCCGCCGCCGCCACCGTCACCGGTTTGGCTTTGAACGACTCCAACTCCTTGCGCAGCATCGCGACATGCGGCAACGCAGTCGGGAAGACGATCCGCCGCGTTTGCAGCAAGACTTGCAACGCCCCGACCAACTCTTGCCGCGGAATCAAGATGCCAGTGCCCGGAACCCTTTCGGCTTTCAGCCCGGGTCCGATCATCACAGGCACAAATCGGCAGGTTACGCGCCTCGCCAGAGAATCAGTGAAAAAGCGGAACACGGACCGCCCAACACCGGTCTGGTCAATGCCGCATACCGCGCCGGGCAATGGCGGCGTCCGCAACAATTTGCCGAGCTCGTCAATAATGTCTGAGTACGGCGTGCCCAATGAAAACCGCTGCAAGTGGATCAGAGCATGCGTCGGCCGCTTCTGGGCGGGCGCATGCGATGTATGAACCAGCGGCCGTTGGATCACTGCCAGGCCCGTCAATTCGCCAGCGGGCGCCAAGTCCAACCCCACAAAATGTCGCATGGCTGAAGGGTTCATGTCAGGAACACTCTCGGTGATGCCTCGTCGATCACGCTTTCCGCGCCAAACCAAAAGCTTCCCCACTGCGGCTCGCGCTCCGCCAACCAGCACGCCAGCGCCACCGCCAACACCAAGTCGTCATGCTGTCCGTCGCGCCAAGCGCCAAAGGTCTCGTTCGCCGCAGCGGTGATCTTCACCCGAAAGTTCAACAACTCCTGGGTCAGCACCTCGGCTTCAGGCAACCCACGCGCGATCTTCAGCCGCCGGTCCTGAAAGAGCAACTGCAAGCAGGCCACCAGTTCCTTTTTGGGCACGTGTCGTGAGCCATCGGCCGTGATGGTGACCGCATGCCCCCCGGTGATGGTGACCGGCACCAGCGCAGGGATGCCCGGCTCGCGCGACAGCAGCTCCACCAGCGGCCGGCCGACACCAGTTTGGTCGACAACCAGGGTAACCCTGCCGTTGAGCAACGGGGCGCTGGCCAATCGAGCCACCGCCGGGACGATCGCCGTGTAGGGCGTGCCAAGCGGGTAGCGCTGCAAATGCCGCACGGAGTAGACGGCTGGCGCGACTGTTTTGGAGCGCTCCAGCACCGCCAGTGCCGTGAAGTCCTGGGTTTGCCCCAGGTCCAAGCCAATGAAGAAGTCTCCGTTCATAGCTCACCGTGGAAACAAAGGCTTAACCTCGCTGGACATCGCCGCCTGGATGTCCTCGTAGCTGAAGACCGCGTCGATCACATCTTCGAAGCTGGTCAGGTATTCCTGGCGATAGAACCGCTCGCCGAGTGCCCGTCGTTCTTCGGCAAGGAACTCCGGTTTGATCCGCGCACACTGCTCGGCCGTGATCCGTACCCGCTCCCACGTACCGGTTCCGTGCCACTCATCGTGGAAGAAGCCGCGCTTGCCAAACGGCGTCGACAGCGCCACCAGCCGCCCACGAGATACAGCCAACATCGGGCGGACCGAGTAGTACAAGGGGTCGGATACCCGTGCGGCCTCGTCGATGATGAGCATGGCCACGTCTGAGAAGCCACGAATGGTTCCTTCCGTGCCCGGCAGAGAGATAATCCGGGAACCGTTGGCCAGTTCCAGGCGCTGACCGCTTTCCGCGGATACCGCTACGGGTCGCCCCAAGGCGTTGAACAAGTCCACGATCTTGCGGAACAGTTCGCCGGATTGCCGTAGGCTCGGACTGAGCAAGAGCACCAGTGAACGACGTTTCAACAGCGCCGTGCCCAAAGCCAAAGCAGCCGCGACGGCCGATTTGCCGACCTGGCGTGCGGCCAGGATCAGGATCTGGTCTGCCGTAGAGGTGAGCAAACCTTGCTGCCAGGGATCGGGTGTCAACCCGGCGCGCAGCATGATCTGCTCGGGCTGTTGGCGCAACGCCTCGAGCGTGGCGGCGTTGGTCCGGGCCTTGGCCCCGGCCAACGTCTCCAGCTTCAAGAGTTTGCGGGCAAGCGCCGCAAGAGACATTCCCATCTCCTCGTCGAAGTTAGCTCGGCGTTGCCGTCGTCCCCATTTGCTGCTCAAGGGCGGCGATCCGCTCCTTGAGGTCGGTCATCTCGCGCAGCTTCATGCTCATCTCCAGCAC
>JBGQCZ010000667.1:0-3598 GCA_041495645.1 Gemmataceae bacterium
ATCGGCGTTTTGTTTTCTAAGCATCTGGTGCATGCGAGCTTTGCGCGCTGAAGGCCAGGGCCGGGACCGTACGGGCGCGTCGGTCATTCTTGCTGCAAGCGTGAGCTTGCTGGTGGCATTGATTCACGGAGTGGTCGATTTTGTCTGGTATGTGCCGGCCTATGCCGGAGCGATGGCCGTGCTGGCGGGACTGGCCTGCTCCTTTTACCGCAACCAGTCGTCATCTTTGACCAGGCGAAAGGAACAAGCGAGTCCGGTTTCCACTTCCTGGTTCGGCAAATCGGCGTGGGGATTTGCATTGGCGCTGTGTTGGCTGGGCGCGTCCGCGATCGTTGGCCGCCATTTCGTGAATCAAGCGCGGGTGCAATGCGCCTGGAACAAATACTTCGAATTGTTGCCGGAAACGGATCAGCAGGGTTCTACTCCCGACGATATTGAGAATTCACAGGCGCGGGCGGACTTGCTTGCGGAGACTTGCAGTTGCGGAAGCAATGATCCCGACCATCATTATCGCTTGGGCCTGGCCAACTTGGAGCTCTTCTCGCGAAAGCAGGCGCAGTCGCCGGACACGCTCAGCCTTGCCGAGGCGCGCACGATTCTCGATGGCGATAGATTCAAAGACCCCGAAGCGGCACGGGCCTGGTTGGAAAAACTGTACGGACCCGATCTCGCTTTGCTCGAAACGGCCCATGCGAGCTTTCGCCGCTCTCTCGAATGTTGCCCGTTGAACGGACAGGCTTACGTCCGCTTAGCGCAGCTCTGCTTCCTGGACGGCGTTCATCCGCCGCAACCCTTCTGCAAACAAGCGTTGCTGGTCCGGCCCAACGATCCGGACGTCCATCTGCAAGTGGGTCTGGAGGCGTGGCTTGCGGGAGACCTGTCAACTGCAAGAGAATGCTGGGCCAATGCGTGCCGGTGGCAACCCGACTCCAAGTGGAAATTCTTGCCGATTGTGGCGGAACAACTATCCGCCGAGCAAGCGGCCGACTTCGTTCCCATGGATTTCGAAGGCTTGAAGTGGCTCGCTCGAAAAGAGTCTGAGTCGGGCCGTCGGGATGGCTTGCCGCACGTCATCGAACAGGCTCAGAAGGCGGTTGAGGCCGATCCGGAGCGATCCAAGAGCGCCGGCGCTTGGGTGGCCCTCCACGAACTCTATCAAGAAGCTCACCTCGAATCTTCGGCGGAAGCATGCCTTCGCCAGGCGATCCATCGCGCGCCTCGCGACGTGGGTCATCATCTTCTCCTGATTCGCTGGCTGATGACGCAAGAGCGATGGGAGGATGCCCTCGAACAAGCCCAAACGGCCCGGCGATCTTTCCCACAGACCACCGAGCTGCAGAATCTCGTCCAGAACATCCTGGCGATGAAAACCCCGTCGACCGGCAAAGAAGCCAAGAAGCCAATTCCAAGCAAGACAATCGGCACTGATCGGAGTCTGAACAAACCATGAGATTCATTCTCCCATCCGTGCTGTCCGCGTTTGCCGCCGCCGTCGTCTTGACGTGGCTGGTCCGAAAAGCAGCGCAGCGGTGCGGAATCCTCGACTGTCCCGACGGCGTGCGAAAACTCCATCGGGCGCCAATTCCACTTCTGGGTGGAGTCGGAGTCTTTGGCGCCTGGATCCTGGGAGTGGCGGTCGGCGCCTTTTTTTGCAATCCGGAATCAAATCCGACGGACGGTGCATCGAGCGCGATGCCCGAAAGCAGCTTCTCCATCACCGGAGGTTTTGGGCCGTCTCTTTTTCTTGCCGCCTCCGTGGTGCTCGTGACCGGAATCGTGGACGACGCGGTGAATCTCCGGCCCCGATGGAAACTGCTGGGCCAAACCGTTGCCGCATCGATCCTCGTTGCCGGCGGGCTCGCGGTAGAACGTCTGTGGCTGTTTGGATTCACCGTGGACTTGGGTTGGTTGGGTCTTGTTTTCAGCGTGGTGTGGCTGGTCGGATCGATGAACTCCATCAATATGCTCGACGGCCTCGATGGCCTGGCCTCCACGCTTGGTTTGGTCATCAGTCTGACGTTGGCCTGGATGGCATGGCTGAGCGGGAACCCATCCCTCGGTCTGATTTCCCTGGCGCTGGCGGGCGCGTTGGCGGGGTTCTTGGTGTTCAATTTTCCGCCGGCAAGCATCTATTTGGGCGATTCCGGCAGCATGCTCATTGGCTTGCTGATTGGCGCGGTGGCGATCAAGGGATCGTTCAAGGGGCCGGCGACGGCGGCGTTGGCGGCGCCGCTGGCAGTCCTGGCGCTGCCGATTTGCGATGGGGTCGAAGTGGTCATTCGCCGCCGGCTCAACGGCCGGGCCATCTTTTCGCCGGATCGGGGCCACATTCACCACAGCTTGCTGCGCTTCGGTTTGAGCGGCCGGCAGATTCTCGTTGCGATTTGCGCGTTGTGCGCGGCGACCGGATCGGCGGTCCTTCTCAGTCTGTATTTTCGCAACGAGCCGATCGCTCTGGCTGCGACTCTCGCCGTCGCGATCGGTTGCGCCGCCACCAAGTTGTTGGCCAACCGCGAGCACAAGAAGAGCATGGAATCGCCCACCTTGCCGTTCCCGCAAGAAGCCGAAGTGCCGGAAAGGAAAGCGGCGTAAATATGCACCACGACCTGCCATTCGCCGATTTGCACTGCCACCTGTTGCCCGGCATTGACGATGGGCCGAAGAACTGGAAAACCAGTCTCGCCATGGCTCGGCAGGCGGTGGCCGAGGGAATCGGCGTCATTGTCGCCACCCCGCACCAGCTTGGCCGATACGAAGGCAATACACGCGAGCAAATCCTCGACCTGACTGCCGAAGCGCAAAAGCGAATCGAACGAGAAGGCTTGCCGCTGACCATTCTTCCAGGCGCCGATGTCCGCATTCGCGAAGACTTGGCTCAGCTTGTGCGTGACGGACAGGTCCTCACACTTGCAGATCGCCGTGTCCACCTCCTGATCGAATTGCCGCACGAACACGTCTTTCCGTTGGGCAATCTGATCCATCAACTCCATCGGCAAGGGGTCAACTGCATCCTTTCGCATCCCGAGCGCAACGACCAACTGCAACAAAACCCGGAACTCCTTCGCCCCTGGGTCCAGCAAGGCTGCCTGGTTCAGGTCACCTCGGCGAGCATCACCGGCCACTTTGGTCCGGAATCCCGAAAACTCACTCGCTGGCTCTTTCGGGAGAATATGGTCCATCTGGTCGCCACGGATGCGCACGACCCGATGCATCGACCGCCGTTGTTTCGGCGGGCTTTCAAGACCGTCTGCCGTTGGGCCGGTCATTCCCGGGCACAACTTGTATTCATCACGAACCCAAAGACCGTGATTCTCGGGCAAACCGTCGATGTCCCGCTTCCCATTTCCCCAATTCGGCAAGGCGCTGCGTCATGGTGGAAGGCTGGCTTGGCCGCATGCGGCTTTTGACGGAGCCGACGCAGCAGCGAGTCGGATCGGTGCTTCAAGAAAGCGAGAGGACGATGTCGGCCGCTTTGGCCATCTCCGCCCGTTCCGCCTTCCACGCCGCCAAGCCAGG
The DNA here is from genome assembly GCA_041495645.1 of Gemmataceae bacterium. Classification (GTDB taxonomy): domain Bacteria; phylum Planctomycetota; class Planctomycetia; order Gemmatales; family Gemmataceae; genus JBGQCZ01. The sequence continues at coordinate 3,517 of JBGQCZ010000667.1, forward strand.
CGGTGTTTTTCCGAACCGGCTAAAGCGGGTCACTACAAACTGATACACCACCACTGCTTTTTGCTATGGGGGGGTGTCGTGG
>JBGQCZ010000668.1:0-3597 GCA_041495645.1 Gemmataceae bacterium
CGTGACCATGGTCGTGATCGCATTTCTCGCCTGGAGCATGCTGATGATCATGACCGTGTGCGTGGTCATGATCGTGATGCAAGTGGGCAGCGGCTTTCTGCTTGCCCACCGTGGACCACAGGGAAACTGCGCGCAGGACCGCGATTACGATCAGCGCGACGCCGCCGACAAGGACCGGGCGCGTGAATTGCTCGGTCAGGATATTGTAGCGCGTGAGTAAATCCGTCTTCCAAATAAGGAAGGCGATTCCGCCCAGCAGTCCGCAAGCTGCAATCGTGCAGAGTTGATCCAAGTAATAGCCTTCGTCGGCGGCATGATCGTGGTCGTGAGCCATTGGTAGCACTCCTTCAAGAACCGCATCAGCCGGCTGTCATCACTCGCGGCAAACCGAGCGGGTCCCACAAATAGTGCACGATGATTGAGTAAATCAATACCTGCACAATCAGCGCGACAACGATTGTCCAGATCAAGCGCGGCCTGAACACCCGCGTAAACATCATGTAAAGCTTGAAATCCAACATCGGGCCCAGCACTAGAAACGCGACCTTGGCCGACGGATGCATCGACGTAAAGCTGGCGGCTACGAATGCATCAGCCTCACTGCACAAGCACATCACGATCGCCAGACCCATCATGGCCAGAATCGCCACGATCGGGTAATTCATAGACCAATCTTCAATTGTACCGGGAGTGATGAACTGCTTGGAGAGCGACGCCATCACCGCGCCCAGGCTCAAAAACACCGTGATATCGACGAAATCGGTCAGAGCGGTCTCGGTGATGTTGCCAAGGCGCTCCATCCACGGCTTCTTCTTTCCGGGTTCGTCGTCCTCGCCCATGATCGGCAACGACGACTTCGGCTTGGCGGTATCGGTCAACAGCGAATCGCCGTACTTCTTGTGCAAGCGGTCCACGACGAGCGCCGTGCCGACCGCGACGAGATAGCCGAGCCCCATTCGCAAGCCGATGATGTAGTAGCCGCCTACGTGCTGGTTGAACGCGACCCAAGTGCTCCAGAACACGACCACGTTGATAATCGGCCCAGCGAGCATGTAGGCCACGCAGCAACTTAGTGGTAGGCCCTTGCGAAGCAATCGCCGCATCACCGGGACGATGCCGCACTCGCACATCGGGAAAACGATGCCGAGCAATGCGCTCATGCCGATAGCCAACTTGCGATTCTTGGGCACGAAACGCGTGATCAATTGCTGCGGAACCATTTCCTCCAGCACGCCCGAGATGACCGAGCCGAGCACGATGAACGGCATCGCCTCGTAAAACACGGCCAGGAAATTGATGATGAAGTTTTTTACGTCGTCCACTGGCACCGCTCGGTTAATGCGGGAGGATATTTGTCGATACGCCGGGAGAGGGGTCGGGGTTCGCCCCGATGACTTGCATTGTGTCTGGGTCGAACCTATCCGGCAAGTGAACCCGGCGCGGCCCGCCGGCGGCTCAGCCACGGCCCGATAACCATTGACAGCGCAAATCCCGCCACGCACAAGAGCACGATCCATCCGCCCGTGCCGGCCTTGATCGGGATGCCGACTATGGTGAAGCTCGGTCTAAGGCTAAGCGCCATCCCACCGAGTCCCGCCGCCAGGCTGACTACAATCGTCCACCAAAACATTTGCCGCAGGTTCCGGCTCAAGTTTACGGCCGTCGCAGCCGGCACGATGAGCATGGCGTTGATGAGAAGAATGCCAACCGCCTGAATGCAAACGTTGACGATTACTGCCAGCAGGATGATGAAAAGATAGTTGTACAACCGCAATGGGATCCGTCGTGATCGAGCGAGGCTCGCATTAAAGCTGGCGAAAACGAGTTGGTTATAGCGCAGCAATAGGGCCGTCAGGGTAATCGCGGCGAGCACCGTCAACGTGACCAGATTCAACTCGGACACAAAATTTACGCTACCGAACAGAAACTGCTCAGCGTTCTTACTGGAAATCAATTTCATGGTCGGGAACAGAATCGCGCCGAACCCAATTGCGGCGGCGAAAAAGACGCCGATCACCGTATCGCTCGCCATGTTGGTCCGTTCGCGCACGTAAGCGATGCCGATGCCGAACAAAACTCCCGACACGATCATGACCAGAGGAAGAATCAAATCCAGCGTGTCATCGCTCTTGTTGCCGCCGCTGAGCACCGCCACAATGATCCCCAATGCCACACCCGCAAACGAGCAATGAGCGAGCGCATCGCTGAAGAATGCCATGCGATTGCCGACGACCAGCGCGCCAACACTGCCGCAAATGAAACTGACCAGCACAATGGCAATCGTCGCCTCGACGATGAACATGTCGGTGCCGAGTCCCTCGGCGATTGCCGCCATCACTCTTTGAATTGCATTGAGCATGAAACGCCTCAATGGAGAAACTACGCAATCCGTTGTAACAGCCGGTGCATCAAGTCCATCGCGGAGCGCGCTTCGTCTTCGGTGATGATCAGCGGCGGCGAGATGCGAATCACCTTTTTCGCCAAGGGGCCGAGCAGATGAATGCCGTCTCCGCCATCGCCGCGATAGCAAGCGAGGACAACCTGGTTGGCCCAATCGGCGGCCGACTTGCCGCCGTGATCGCGCATCTCCACGCCCCAGACCATCCCTCCCAATTCTCCGCGAACGTTGGCCACGAACGGCAACTCCTTCAATCGAATGAGTCCCTGTTCGATGATTGCCGACGAGCGGCGGCATTGGCCCATGACGACGTCGCGGGCCGCGAATTCATCGAGCGTGGCCAACACGCCGGCACAGCACAATGGGTTGCCGCTCCAGGTATCGGAGCCTTCGCCATAGTCGAGTGAAGCGAACAGATCGCGTCTGCCCACAGACGCAGCGCCGGGAACGCCGTTGGTCAATCCCTTTCCGAGCACGACGATATCCGGCTCGATTCCGTAAGTCTCGAACGCGAACATCTTCCCGGTGCGGCCGAAATTCGATTGCACTTCATCGAGAATGAAGACGATGTCGTTCTCGCGGCAGAAACTCTGCAGCAACTGCAGGTATTCCACGGGCGGGTGATACGATCCGCCGCCGCCGAGGTACGGCTCCGTGATGAGCGTGCCGATGCGCTTGCCCAACTCTTGTCGAACGGCGTCGAATTCTTTTCGGTAGAGGGCCGGGTCGAACTTCGCGTTCCTTAGGCTCACGTCGCGGCATTCGGTCATGGGAAAAGAGATGAAGCGAACGCGCGGATCGCGGTCGTAGTCGGTTTCGCAGCCGGTCACGGCCCCGGCCAAGCCTTTCTTGCCGTGAAACCCGAACCGCGTAGCCAGGATCATCGGTCGATCCCGATCGCGGGACATCGCCGCCCAAAGTGCTTTCTGAATCGCTTCCGAACCCGATGCGGCCCACATCACCTGTTCGAGCCGCTTCCCGCCGGACCAGTTTCGCACCAATTCGAGCAACCGCCGCGAGGCTTCAGCTTCGAGCGGCGTGATCGCGTTGTACGCAGTGAGCGGAGGCGCGGAAACATATTGCGAATTACTTTGAGCGAGATTCGACCAACCCATGTATTGATGGAACTTCTCGAGCCAGGTTCGCGGATTGTGCCCGAGATTGGCGACCAACACGCCGGAGGAGAAATCGTACAAACG
>JBGQCZ010000669.1:0-3591 GCA_041495645.1 Gemmataceae bacterium
CGACCCTCAGCTGCACGCGCGCATCATGCTTCCGGCGGCGATCGCTCCGTTCCTGCTCGGGCTCGTATCGGGCTGGGTGCGCGAGCGCACTGGCAGCGTCTGGCCGTCGGTGGTAGGGCACAACTTGAGCAACATCGTGATTCCCTTGGCGACGCTGCTCTCGCGGTCGGGTCGGCCCACCCCCGACCGGGAAGCAGCCGGGCTGCTCCACGGGCGATAAGTGCAGTCCCGTGAAGCGCGCCGTTCAAGTATAATGCGGTCGATCGGTCGTCACAAGCACGTATCTCTCACGGAGGAGACCGCCATGTGGCTGTTCGACCAGCGCGCGGTTCCCGACATTCGCACGGCCCTTCCCGGCCCGCGCGGAAAAGCCATGCTCGCGCGCGACGAACGCTGCATGTCGCCTTCCTACACGCGCATCTATCCGCTTTTCGTCGAACGCGGCAGCGGTTGCGTCATCGAGGACGTTGATGGCAATCTCTTTCTCGACATGACCGCCGGCATCGCGGTCACGGCCGCCGGGCATTGCCACCCGGAAGTCGTCGCCGCCATCAGCGATCAGGCGGGTAAGCTCATTCACATGTCCGGCACGGACTTTTACTACGAGCCGGAAATCGCCTTGGCGGAGCGCTTGGCGCGCGCCGCGCCCATGAAAGCGCCGAACCGCGTGTTCTTTACCAACAGCGGCGCCGAGGCGCTCGAAGCCGCGTTGAAACTGGCCCGCTGGCACACCAAGCGAACGCACGTCATTGCCTTCTTCGGGGCGTTTCATGGCCGGACCTATGGCGCTATGTCGCTTTCCGGGTCGAAGCTGGTGCACCGCAAGGGATTCTCTCCCCTGGTTCCCGACGTGCATCACGTGCCGTATCCGCGAACCTGCCCCGGCTGCGAAACCAGCTGCGATATGGTGAAACAGATCGAAGAGACGGTCCTGCGACGAACCGTCTCGCCGGAAGAGGTCGCGGCTATATTCATCGAGCCGATCCAGGGCGAGGGCGGTTATCGCGTCGCTCCGCCCGGCTGTTTGCCGGCTCTGCGAAAGCTGTGCGACAAGCACGGCATGATGCTGGTCGTCGATGAAGTGCAATCGGGAATGGGGCGCACGGGCAAATTGTTTGCCTTCGAGCACTGGGGCATCGAGCCCGACATTATTTGCATTGCGAAAGGCATCGCCAGCGGGATGCCGCTGGGCGCGATCATCGCCCGAGAGAAGATCATGGACTGGCCGCCGGGCAGTCACGCGAGTACCTTCGGCGGCAACCCCGTCAGTTGCCGCGCCGCGCTGGCCACGCTCGACTTGATTGAGCGAAGCTACATGAAGAATGCCGAGGAACGCGGCGAACAATTGCGCGGCGGATTGCGCGAATTGACAAAACGACATTCCAACCTCGGGGACGTACGCGGCTTGGGGCTCATGACCGCAGTGGACGTATTGAAAAACGGCCAGTTCGATCCGAGGAGCCGCGACGAAATCGTCCAGCGAGCCTTCCGTCGCGGTCTGTTGTTGCTCGGTTGCGGCGAGAGCGCCATCCGCTTTTGCCCGCCGCTCTGCGTCAGCGCCGATCAAATCGACATGGCTTTGCGCTTGCTCGACCAGATGATCGCCGCGAACGAACCTTAGGAGTTTCGGATGAACAGTTCGCCGGTTTGGCTCTCGCTATTGGCCTTCATCGTGCCAACACACGTCTGGGCCTGGGGCACCGAAGGCCACGTCGTCACCGCCCGCATCGCCGAAGCTCATTTGAGTGACCGGGCCAAAGCCGGCATCAAGGAATTGATCGGGGAACGCTCCATTTCCGACAAGGATGTCTGCACCTGGGCCGACGCAATCCGCAACTCGGCGATGTACAAGACAAAATACCCCGACAATCAGACCTGGCATTACATCAACCTCGACGTGACCGAAGTGAACCCCGACCCGAATGCGAAGCAATTTGGCGATCGCAACGTCCTCGCCGCGATTGAGCGCTTTCGCAAGGTGTTAAAAGACCCGAAGATCGAGGCCAATGAACGCAAGGAGGCGCTGTTCTTTCTCGTGCACTTCATCGGCGACATGCACCAGCCGTTGCATTGCGGCTCGCGCGGCGACGATAAGGGCGGCAACCGTGTCATGGTCTCGCTGCCAAAGAACCTAAAATCGCTTCGCCTTCACGGCATCTGGGACACCGACTTGGTGCGGCAGGCCATGAACGAGCTGACGGCCGACGACTACGCTTCGCGGTTGGACAATCGGCTCAACGATGAGGAGCGAAGCAAAGTGATCGATGGAGAAGTGAAGGATTGGGTGCTCGAGTCGCAAAAACAGTCGAAGGAATTCGCCTACGCCGGCATTCCCGGCGACTGGCCGCTCGACGGCAAAGCATTCGAGATCACCGAGGAGTACGTCAAGAACGCGCTGCCCGTGATCGAAAAGCAATTGCAACGCGGCGGGCTCAGGTTGGCGAAAGTGCTGAATGAAGTGTTTGCCGAGTAGCTCTTCTGCTGGGTAGTGTCTCAGTTTGGGAGGGCGAGGCTCCTGCCGACCCTGCGGCACAGGCTCGGCAGGAGCCTCGCCCTCCCAAACTGAGACACTACCTTCTGCTGGAGTTCGATCAATTCATCTCGTAAACTTGTCCACATGGACCGACGCGATTTTCTCTGGCAATCCGGCGGCGGGTTGGGCGGCGTTGCCCTAGCCTCGTTGTTGGCTCACGACGGCCTGCTGGCAACCCAGCCCGCAAAGCCGCAAGCGGCTAAGGATGGGTTGCATCATAAGGCAAAGGCTAAACGCGTCGTCCAACTGTATATGTCGGGCGCGGCCAGTCAGTGCGACACGTTTGATTACAAACCCGAACTCATCAAGCGCAATGGCCAGAAGTTCGATCCCGGCGGCAAGGTCGAGTTGTTTCAGAGCAATCCCGGCGCGGTCATGGCCAGCCCGTGGAAGTGGAAGCAGCACGGCCAATGCGGGAAGTGGATTAGCGACCTGGTTCCGCACCTCGCCGGTTGCGCCGACGACATCGCCTTTGTGCATTCGATGACGTCGAAGTCGAACGTTCACGGTCCGGCGACGTTCCTGCAAGCAACCGGTTTTACCATGCCCGGCTTCCCGAGCATGGGCGCGTGGATCAGTTACGGCCTCGGTAACTTGAGTGAGAATCTGCCGTCGTTCGTGGTCATTCCCGATAGCCGCGGGTTTGCTCCGAACGGCCCGGCCAATTGGGGCCCGGGGTTTCTCCCCGCTCAATATCAGGGAACGATGATCCGCCCCGGCGATAAGAACCCGATCCACGATCTCTTTCCGCCCGCCAACAGCCCCGTCACTAAGGGCAGCGACGCCGACGCTCAAGCGCTGCTCAAACAATTGAACGAGCAGCATCGCAAGCAGCGGCCGGGCGATTCGCGCCTCGACGCCCGCATCGCCGCCTACGAACTCGCCGCCAAGCTCCAACTCAGCGCTCCCGAAGTGCTCGACATCTCCAAGGAAACCGAGGAGACCAAGAAGCTCTACGGGATGGATCGCAAGGAGACGGAGGAGTTCGGCCGCAATTGCCTGATCACGCGGCGGCTGTTGCAACGCGGGGTGCGCTTCGTGCAACTTTGGAGCGGGGC
>JBGQCZ010000670.1:0-3587 GCA_041495645.1 Gemmataceae bacterium
ACCGTCTCCGGGTTGAACAGGTGATGTTCGCCTTCGCGCCGCCATTGATAGAGCCCGCCGACGTCGAGCACGTGGCCGTTCAATTGCCGGGTTGGAAACGCCCGGCGATGCCGAGCCTTGATGTCCTCGAAAATACCGTCGAGGCCGATGCCACTCACGCGCGAGGCGGTCCATTTGAAATACTTGTTGATGAAATCCTGGTTCAGGCCAATGGCTTCGAAGATCTGCGCGCCGCAATAGCTCTGCACGCACGACACGCCCATCTTCGACATAATTTTCGTAACGCCCTTGTTGGCCGCTTTGACGAATTGTTTGATGGCTTTTTCATAGTCGATGTTCGTGAGCTGGCCGTCGTGGATCATGCCGTCGAGCGTCTCGAAGGCGAGGTACGGATTGACAGCCGCCGCTCCGTAACCGATGAGCAGAGCGAAGTGATGCACTTCGCGCGGCTCGCCGCTCTCCAGAATCAAGCCCACCTGAGTGCGCTTGCCGTTTTCGATCAGGTGATGGTGCACCGCCGAAATTGCCAGCAATGCGGGAATCGCCGCGTTTTCGCGGCTCACACCGCGGTCGGACAGAATCAGAATGCTGTTGCCGTCCTTGGTCGCCTCATCGGCCTGCATACACAGAAACGACAGGGCCAGTTCCAATCCGCGCATGCCCTGGCGAATGTTGAACGTGATGGGCAGCGTGATCGACTTGAAGCCGCCCGGCCCGGTGCCGTCCAGCGCGCGAATTTTCTCCAATTCCTCGTTGGTCAACAGCGGCGACTTGATCTTGATCACGCGGGCCGATTCCGGCCCCGGGTCGAGCAAATTGTGTTCGCCGCCGATGCATTGGTCCATCGACATGATGAGTTCTTCGCGAATGCAATCCACCGGCGGATTGGTGACCTGCGCGAAGAGTTGCTTGAAATAGTTGTAAAGCAATTGCGGCTTGTCCGAGAGCACGGCCAACGGCGTGTCGGAGCCCATTGAGCCGATCGCTTCATTGCCGTCGGCGGCCATCGGGGACATCAGGATCTTCAAATCTTCGTTCGTGTAGCCGAACATTTGCTGCCGGCGCAACAGCGTGTTGAACTCCGTCGGGTACGGTTCCTCGGCGGCCGGCACGGCTTCCAGTCGAATCACGTGCTGATTCAGCCACTCGGCGTAGGGCTTCTCGGTGGCGATCTGGTGCTTCAATTCGGCGTCGTCAATGATGCGGCCCTGCTCGAGATCGACGAGCAACATGCGGCCGGGTTGAAGCCGGCCCTTGGTCTTGATGTTCTCCGGCGGAATGTCGAGCACGCCGACTTCCGACGCCATCACGACCAGACCGTCGTGCGTTACATAGTAGCGCGAAGGGCGCAGGCCGTTGCGATCGAGCACGGCGCCGATCTGCTTGCCATCGGTGAAGGCCATCGACGCCGGCCCGTCCCACGGCTCCATCATGCAGGCGTGGTATTCGTAAAACGCTTTCTTTTCCGGCGACATCAACGGATCACCGGTCCACGGCTCCGGAATCATCATCATCATGGCGTGCGGCAGGGACCGCCCGGCCATCACCAGCAATTCCAGCGCGTTGTCGAACATCGCCGAATCGCTGCCGGTCTCGTCGATCACCGGAATGATCTTCTTGATGTCGGCGCCGAACAGGTCGGTCTTGAACATGCTCTCGCGGGCGTGCATCCAGCCGATATTGCCGCGCAGCGTGTTGATTTCGCCGTTGTGGCACAAATAGCGATACGGATGAGCGCGAGCCCAATTTGGAAACGTGTTCGTGCTGAAGCGCGAGTGCACCATCGCCAGTGCCGACTCCATCGCCGGATCGCGCAGATCGGGGAAGTAGTCGAGCACCTGAACGGCATTCAGCATGCCTTTATACACCAGCGTCCGGTGCGAAAGGCTCGGGACATAAAACATGGCGCGCTGAATGATATCCGGTGCGTTACGAATCGCATGCTCGACGCGCTTGCGGATCACATAGAGCTTGCGCTCGAAAACCATGTCGTCCGAGATGGAATCGTTGCGCTTGATAAAGATTTGGCGGATCTTGGGCTCGGTGGCGAGCGCCGTCCGGCCCAGGTTGCGACTGTCGGTGGGTACCGTGCGCCAACCGAGAAACTGTTGACCTTCGTCATTGATAATGTCAACGATGATGCGTTCGCAGCGAAATTGATCGTCGGCTTGCGTCGGCAGAAACATCATGCCGACGCCGTAACCGCCCGGAGCGGGCAGATTGATCTTGCGCTTGGCGCATTTTTCTTCCAGAAACTGGTGCGGCATCTGCACGAGGATGCCGGCCCCGTCGCCGGTGTTCGTCTCGCAACCGCATGCGCCGCGGTGCTCCAAATTCTCCAGAATCTTGATCGCCTTGACGATGATGTCGTGCGATTTGCGCGCCGTGAGATCGGCGACGAAGCCGACTCCGCACGAATCGTGCTCGTATTGCGGATCGTACAAGCCCTGCTTGGGCGGATTCAATGGACGCGTCATGAGAGGATTCCTGGATGGTCTGGAGAGGGCGAGCCTCGGCAAGCAACGCTATTTGGCGACTTTGCCGTTCGAGCAATGGTTGCTGCCGTTGGCACGCAGGAGACCGACGAATCCTTTCGCGGCGTTATTGAGCGGATGATGGCGGCGATGAATGATGCCGAGCGGGCGTTTCAGATGGCAGCCTTCCAGGCGGACCGCCTTGAGCGAGCCGGCCTTGACCTCGGCGCGAAGCATCGGCTCGGGAAGAATGCCGACGCCGGCTCCGGCCTCGATGCCCTTCTTGATGTTCTCGATATTGTCGAACTCGATGCTCACGTCCACTTCCACGCCGCGATCGCGGAGAAACTCATCGACCTTGCGGCGAATGACCAGACCCCGATCGAAAGCCACGAACTTCTGACCGTTCAACCGTTGCGGGCGAATACTCCCGTTGCGCGCCAGCGCATGGCCCGGCGCACAGGCCAGAACCATCTCTTCCTCGCGCCACGGAAGGACAGTCAGTTCCTTCATCCGGTTCGGGAACGAGACGAGCCCCAGGGCGGCGGTGCCGTCCAGCACGCGCGCATAGACCTGGTTCGGATGCAGATACTCGATGCGCACTCGGGCGTGCGGAAACTGCACGGCGAAGCGCTCGACGTATTGGTTCATGTCCCACAAACCGACGGAATAAATCGCGACCACGCGAATCATCAGGGCCGCTTCGGCCGGCCCGCGCCGCAGCGACGCTTCGAGTTCCAGATAACGGTCCAGCAGTTGCTTGCAGCCGTCGTAATACTGCTGCCCGAGCGGCGTGAGCTGAAGCGGCCGGGTCGAGCGGTCAATCAGGTCGCCACCGAGCCGCTTCTCCAACTGCCGCACCACGCGCGTGGCCGTCGGCTGCGACAGCCCGTTGGCCCGCGCGGCCTTCGAAACGCTGCGCAGTCCGGCCAAATCGCAAAACACCTTCAGTTCGTCCATCGGCATACGCAGATGATACTATGCGAATTCTTTTTAGCAAGATGTGTCACGCGCAAAAAAATGAATAATGATCGACATAACGCGGTAGGGTGGTCGAGCGCGGTAGGGTGGGTCGAGGAGCTGAAAGCGACGAAGGCCCACCTTGCGCAAGGT
>JBGQCZ010000671.1:0-3586 GCA_041495645.1 Gemmataceae bacterium
CGAGCGAGGATGGGGCGGGCACGAAGCGCTCGTCCAGCATCTTCAGATGCTCGGGTCCGGCCTTTTCGATCAGTTTGCGGATGTCCTTCAGCGCGTCGCCCTTCCAGATCTCGGCAACGCGGACGTGAATGAAGCCCGCCGCATCGCCGGGCACCGCCGCCAGGTCAGGAGGTAGCTCCTGGGCGCGAATGGGCGCGGCGAGTAATGCCACGCTGAACCATACAAATGCGAATCGTCTCATGGGTGGTCCTCGGAAGATAGTGTTCCTGCTGATCTCAGTCGGGGTCGACAGGAATGCCGTCCGATTTCTGAATCAGCAAATGCAATTTTTGCGTTTTCACGGATTTCTTGAGCGCGTACACGTGGCCGTCGCCAAACAGCGCGTTGCAACGATCGCCGAAAAGGTAGCCGAGTTTGGGAGTCTGCTTCGGGTCGTACTCGAGTTCATCGGGCTTCGTCCACGGCACGGCCTCGCTGGCTTCAACGACCATAATCGTATTCGACAATCCGTCCGTGACTTGCGCAAACTTCGTGCCGTTCTTGAGGTCGAACATGGCATCGTTGCCGTAGAAGACACGATAGTACGTGGAAGGAAACTCGCGTTTCAATTTGTCACCCGGAAGCATGAGAGTCGGCACCGCGACCATCGCCAGCTTCTTGTTGTGCTCGCTGTCCCACGGCTCGTCGAGCCTGAACTGCCTGTAGAGATTGTCTTGCTCGATGAATGGCAGGATCGCGACTCGCCAACTAAGCAATGGCTTGCCATTCTTGTCGCAAATGGCGGCCGGCGGCAACTTACCGAACGTGTTTTCATAGTTGTGCATGGCCAGGCCGATTTGCTTGAGGTTGTTCTGGCTCTGGGTGCGATTCGAAGCGATGCTGAAGGCGCTAACTCCTTCCTGAGCCAGCGTGGAGAGCGGTCCGCCGGTTTTCAGGCTCGCCGACGCAATGACCTGAGTGTCTTTCGTTTCGATCTTGGCACTCTCGAGCGCCACAACCAGTTCTCTGAGAATCTTCGCCCGCCCGGCGCCTTCCTTGTCATTCATCAGTTCGGCGATCGCAGTCTTAAGTGCATTCAGGGCTTCGCCGTTGACGGCTGCCAAGGCCTTGCCGCCATCGTCGGCGTGGCCCTTGCGCCCGAAGGTGAGTCGCAGTTCCAAATCGGCGCTTTCCGGTTTCAGATCGCCGGTCACCACGGCTAGCTGCGCGTCGAAGAGCGGGCGCAGCCAGGGTGGCGCTTGATCGATCGGCAGATGGCGCAACTGAGATACGTTCAACGCGGCCACGAGTTGATGATTCTGGGCCGCAACGTTCAGGGCCGGACTCAATCCGCCGGTTGTCTCACGTTCCAGCAGCTTGCCCAACAAGCCAACCGCAGCCTGCTCCGAAAAGACGAAGGTGAGGTTCTTGGCATCGGTCAGATGAACGAGTCCGCCGTGCAGCCGGTAGCTCTTTCGCGATGGACCAGCCAACTCGTCGTTTTCTCGCTGGTCAATCGGCAGCGATGCGATGACACGCTTCGAATCGTACGGTTCTGTCGTGCTGACCCGAAGAACAATCGCCCTGTCCGGCCCGCCATCGACAACTTCAGGCACAAGCAAAGTGACGCAGTCAATTTGCGACAGGCGCACGCCAATCGACTTCTCGACTTCGGCCATTACCTTGGGATCGGACTTGGCGATCACATCGCGAATTATCTTTCCCGCTGGGCTGTCCCAGAGCTCGGCGAAGCGAATGTGTACGAAGGCGGTGCAATTGGGCGGAATCCAACTGAGTTCCGGCGGCAACGCAACCGGCTTCTCGTCGGCCAGCATCGAACCGGGTAGGGCCAGCAATAACGCCGCCACCGCGAAGCTGCATGATCTCATGACAAACCCTCGCAACGGGAAATGCGCCTCGAACGAGGTGTAATACATGCCTAGTACACTACACGAGCGAACGCCGGCCTGCAAGAGATTTTTCCATGAATTCGGATATGCCGAAATCGCAGCGGCACTGAATGATGGAACCGGAACTGCGTGCGGCAAGAGCTGGCCGTTGCCGCGCCGGGCCCTTCAACTCCGCCTTTATTGTACAAATGTTTACTATGTTGATTATGTTAATCAGTATTCCTAAGGCGCACGATTTGGGCGCGCGCCGGTTGGCGGCCTGACGGCCTTACGAATTTCCAAGTGGGAAACCGCTGTTTTTGGTGAGATCACCGCCGCTTGGCCCGCCACGGGACCGCCGCGTCCGGAAGCGTGAGTTCCTTGGCGGGGTTGCCGTCGCGGTCCAGTTCGATGATTTTGCGCAGCAACGAGCTCGTCGTCAGGGTCCGGCCGTCCGCGGTTCGAAACACCGACGTGGGCGACCGCACCGTGCCGCGCCATTCTTGCTTGCCGGTAGTCAGGTCGTATTCGGCCACGACCTGCAGTTGCGTCACCAGCACGCGGTTGTTCGGCAGAAGTTCCAAAGCGCCGAAGCTGTAAGTCCGGCCCGTCATGAACGTCTTCGCGACTTTCCCTTGTGCATTCAGGCGCGTGAGTTGGCCGGCGCGGGTCAGGAACAGGTAACTGCCGTCGCGCGCTTTTTGTCCGCCGACGATGTCTTCCATGTCGCGATCCATGCGAAACACTTGCTCATCCTTGGCGTTGACTTCAAACAAACCATTGCGATGCGCGATAAACGTGCCGCCGTCGGCAAGGCGCTGACAAGCCACCGGCTCGTTCACGTCCTTTTTCCACACGATTCGACCTTGAAAGTCGCGTTCGGTGACGCGGTGGCTGTTGTACTCGGCGATCAGCACGCGGTTCGTGTGCGGCAGCACTTGAGCGTCCACCGGCATTTGCAAACCGCCGATTTGCCAGCGAATGGTCTTGCCGTCGGGCGCAAACTCAATGGCCTTTCCCATTCCGCCGTTTGCATCCATCTGCAGCACAAGCGTGTAACCGAGCTCACGCGCTGCGGCATCGAGCTTGTCGAGCTTTGCCGTCTCCGAGTTCTTGGTCCACCATTCGGCCCAGGCCTTGCGGCATTGCTCCCGTTGCGATGCGTCGCCCAACAATGAAACTCTCGGCCCTTCGCCGTCGGCCAAACGGTGCAACACGTCTTCGGCCCGCCACGCCAGGTTGACCGGAACCGTCGCCAGCGATTCGATCAGCCGCGCGACGGCCGGTTTGTCTTTGGCGGAGATGACGAGAACGAGGGCCACGCGCAGCCGGACCTCCGGATCATTGTCTTCGACAAGTTTTCGCACCGCGGGCAAAGCGGCCTTCGCCCCGCCGGCAACGAGCGCATCGGCCGCGGCGGCGCGACGCGCCGGGGACATGTCGGTCAATGCTGCCACCAGTTTCGTGTTCGGTTGGCCATTTTCGAGCGCGACTTGCGCCAGCGCCCAACGCAGCGCATCCCCCACTTCTTCGTCGCTTGCCGACGGAACCTGAGCCAAGATCGCGTCGGCCATTCCCGCCGGTTTGATTCGGCCGAGCATTCGAGCCGCGGCCGCCGTCAGAACATCGGTGGGTACTTTTTCAACAGCATTCAGAATGCGTTCGCACGCTTTGGCAATCTCGGGGTCTTCGTGCTGAAGCGATTGCCGCAGGAGGCC
>JBGQCZ010000672.1:0-3572 GCA_041495645.1 Gemmataceae bacterium
CCGTGGCCGCCGCGGCTCCCGCCGCCGTCTCCGCCGTCGCTGCCGCGCGGGTCGTTGCCCTGGCTGTTGAGTCCCTGCAGCGCCTTTTCGAGGATCGGACCGAGCGTCTTTGGGGCGTTTTTCGGCAATCGGGCGATGAAATCGATCGGGTCTTTGTCGATCGTCGGCGCGGTGTTTGGCTTCACTGAAGTATCGACGACGGGTAGATTCGTGAGCGGTTCCTTGTTGTTGGCGTCGAGCGGTTTGAGATTGTCGGGGCGAGTTTGATTTCCTGGCGCGTTGGGAACCTCGCCCGCGGGATCGCCGCCCCCGCCGCCCGGCCCCTCGTCGTCCACTCTGACGATTCCGATATCGCTGACTCGGATCGAGCTGTCACCCGTGAATATCCACAACGCACCGGTGAGAATCACCAGCAAGCACAACCCGTGCAGCGCCGCCGAACCCAGCCACGACAGCCACGGTTCGCCATTGCCCGCGAAATTCGCCCACATGGCCTCGTCGGGCGGAACCCACGGACGGTCGTCCGCCGTTGACGTGAGTTTCACAACCGGCACGTTGCGCCCAGTCTCGCCCAATCGAACGCGGATTTTCGAATCGCTTGCAGGAGACATGTTTGCGCCCCGAGAGCGGAGGTGAAGGGAAGCCACTAAAAATAGGATACCGCTTCGCGCTTGCGCAACGCAAGAAGAAAGAGACAGCGGCTCGCACTTCGAGTCATTTTCCGTTCGTGGTTCTATTTGGCCGGCTTCTTGGACTCCTCGATCTTGTGGGGCAGCATGTCGGGCACGATGCTGACTTGCGTCGTGAATTTGAACGGGACTTTGCCGCCGCTGTCGAACACCAACTCGACGAAGAACGCGGTCCAGCCGGTTTCGGGCTTCGCTACTTTGGCCACATAAGCGCCGTCAACCGGTTCGAGGCGCGACTTCTTGTAAGCGGTGCCGATGGTCACGAGGCGAAAGTCGCGTGCCTTCGGATTCGTGGCTTGCCAGAGATTGACCTCGGCCGGCTTGTCTTCCGCCTTCACGCGGATCGAACCGTCCGCGGCCATTTCCCAGGAGAACTTCGGCATGGCGGCCTTCGTCAAGACCGCTTGGTAGAACGCCAGGATGCTGTCCGAGGCGTCCGAGCCGCGCAGTGAATGGTCCGCGTTGGGCACGTAGCGGAGAAATTTCGGGCCTTGCAAGTCGCCGAAATAGAACTTCGACGAATCCGGCGGGAAATACTGGTCGCCGCCGGCATTCACGATAAACTTCGGCATGGTCAGGCGGTCGCGGTAGAAGTAGGGATCCTCGATGCGCATCAGAGCTGCGTGTTCCGGCGTTTCGCTGCGTTCGTGGATCTTGTGCCGCGTGTAATCGCCGATCGCCGGCGCCCAGAAGCCGTAGGCGCAGAAGTGATTGACGGAACATTCGCGGACATTCACCACGTCGATGACAATCGGCACGATGGCCACCACGCGGCGATCCACCGCCCCGGTGAGCCAAGTCGTCCAGCCACGCTTCGATCCGCCGGCGACGACGAACTTCTTCACGTCCGTCTTCCCGCCTTGTTCGCTCGCCAGGAGAGCGGTCACGGTGTCCATCGCCCGCACGGTACTCTTCACCATCGGCAGCCGCGGAATCCACAGCGGATCGCCCGTATCCATGAACTTGACCCAGCCGTAAGCCAGCAGGTCGTCCTCGGAGCGCGGCTTGCCGTCGCTATTGAGAACTAGCGGCTGATTCGGAACCATCTTGAGTTCGGCCACGACGGAGTTGGTTGTCTTGGCCATGTTGATGCTCTGCGGGCTGGCCGAGTTCGGGGCCGGGTTGCCGTTTCGCCCACCGCCAATGTTGAGAAACGCCGTCTCGTGCTTGACCGTATCCGGCTTGACAACCACCAACCAATGCTCCCAGACCGCCCGGTCCACTTCAGGAACCGCTCGCCAGCTTTGCGACTTCAAGTCCACGACGAACGTGGTAACGCCGTCGCCGGGGATCGTTTTCACGACCTTCCACTCAAATGCGGAATCCGGCTTGGCGACGTACTCGTCCAACGCCGTCTTCGCGCCGTTCACGGGCTCGGCACTTCGGGCACCTGCAATGATTGCGAGTACCGCGATGAAGGCGAATTCAAACCGGCGAACAAAAGGTGTCTTCATGATGCCATCCCGATTTGGAGGTTCGATTCCGGCCGATTGTACCGTGACGGAAGGGGCGAGAGAACAAGATTCCGCCGCGAAGAATGCACAATGATTGGAACGGTCACACCAGCGTGAAAGCCGCCGTGCCGCTCGCGAGGCTGAAAGCGGTCGTGCCACCCATTGCGCCGTGGGTCGGTGCGACGCGAGTGGCGCAATAGGAATGGACGTTCGCCGCCAACAAACCAAACTAAATCAAACTTTCGGCCCTGTGCGCAATTATCGTTTTCTGGACGCATCTCCTTGCCCCAACCAGACTTCCAGCTCGCCCCCGATGCTCTCAAAAACTTAGTTGGGAAAGTGGTGGTGGTGGTGGTTGTCAGTTGGTGGATTGGGGAGTGGCTTGGGTAGTGAACAGGGTAGTGAGTTGCGTGGTGGTGTCGGTTTGGAAACATTTTCGCCCCGCCGCCAACTAAGCCGATCCGCACAACCGGAATTGAAGCAATCACGACGTGTTCCTCAAGAACTGCGCGCACGCAAAGCGCCCGGACGATGCGACCCTGTATAGTATACGCAGTTTCAGATAGCCGCGCAAGGCCAGCGGGCCGGAAAAAAAGTGATCGGAACAAGTTCCGATCTACACCGAATTCGGGTAGTGGGTCAGTTTGTGGTGCGGCCGTCTCGGCTGCACTGCGCAGGCGGGACGCCCGCACCACAAGCCAGCCAAACTGACCCACTACCCGAATTCGCGAAGGGGATGGCAGTTCGGCAAGTTCAGCCAGGAATGGGTTAAGACATCATCGGGAATGACGGACCCGGTTCGGCGAAGCCGAACCGGAACTGGGCTGGTCGGGCTCGTCGCATCGGCGGCGATCAACCATTCGGAGTGGCCTCGCCGACGCGGGCTTCGAAACGAGCGATCTCTTCTTTGAACTGATTGATCCGTTTCCTGAGCGAGCGCAGAGTGAGCTCTCGGACGTGTACGTCGGTCCCCGGCGCTTGATCGGTCTTCGTGTATTGTTGCTCCAGTTCCAGGAGTTTCATTCGTGTGTTCTCCAACTGGCGCCGGTTTTCAATGCTCATTCGCGAACCTCCAGCATTCCCTTCGGAACCAGATTCCGGTCGGACGCAAAGGTCCTTTCCGTGAATTGTCGAAAAGCGTCCAGATCGACCAATTCCATGTTGATGAAAGGCAACCCGCCGAGCAACTCAGCTTCCGCCGCTTCGTCGCGCGGGAAGCCCGGTCCAATCAGCAGAACACAATCGACATCGTTCGGTTCCAACTTGTCCGTGACAAAACTGCCGTTCACGACGATTCGTTCGACACCAGAACGGCGAGCCAAATCGACCAACCACTGCAATGATTCCATCTGAGCTTGACGTAACTCGGATTCCTGTCCGAATCGCGCCGAAATCTGGTCAACCGTCGCCGCCTGAATCCCCGGCGGTA
>JBGQCZ010000673.1:0-3570 GCA_041495645.1 Gemmataceae bacterium
GCCTTCGCGACCCGGGCCCGCGTGCTGCTGGTAAACACGAAGCTCGTTCCGGAAGCCGAGCCGCCGCGAAGCCTGCTCGATCTCACCCAGCCGAAATGGAAGGGCCGTGTGGCGATGGCCAAACCGCTCTTCGGCACCACCGCCACCCAGGCCGCGTGCCTGTTCGAGGTGCTGGGTCCGGAAGCCGCCGAGACGTTCTATCGCGATCTCGCCGCCAACAAGGTGCAAATCGTGGCCGGCAACAAGCAAGCCGCGGAAATCGTCTCGCGCGGCGATGCGGCCGTCGGACTCACCGATACCGACGACGCCATCATCGAAGTTGAGAACAAGCAGCCCGTCACTATCGTCTTCCCGGATCGCGACAAGAATGCCGAGCATCCGCGAATGGGCACGCTGTTCATCCCCAACACGCTCGCCTTGATCAAGGGCTCGCCCAATCCCGACGGCGGCCGCAAGCTCATCGACTTCCTGCTCAGCCCCGACATCGAAGCCCGCCTCGCCGAAAACGCCAGCCGCCAAATTCCGCTCAATCCGCAAGTCAAGGCCAACCTCCCCGCCGAAATCCTCACGCCCAAATCCGTCCAACCCATGGCCGCCGACTTCGAAAAAGCCGCCGACCTCTGGGACCGCGTCCAGACGTTCCTGCGAAACACCTTTGCCCGTTGAGATTTGGACTGATTTGGACTTTTTGCTCAGCGCGCCGATTCCTATTTCTGAACGCATCTCGTTGTGGCCCAACCGATTGCCTCTCCACCGCCGAGCCCTCAAAAACTTTGTTGAAAAAGTGGTGGAGTGGAGCGCGGAGTAGTGAGTCAGGTGGAGCGCGGAGTAGTGAGTCAGGTGGAGCGCCGAGTAGTGAGTCGAGTGGAGCGCAGGGTCAGCGCCATCGAACGCCCGGCCGCGAACCGAATCGCTCAACAGAATCGCAATTGATTTGAGCATGTTGGTCTCCTTCAGAAATGCGCGCACGGGAAGTGCCGAGTCAGCCGATGCCTAAGTGTACATTAGTTTACACTGCGATTCAAGCACGGATTGTGACCGCGCAGGTCGCTGGTGCCTGGAAGCACCAACCGTCGCCGCCGGCGCCCACCTTCCTTATCGCGAAGCGATTGCACTCAATAGCCCAGCGTCGCGAAGCGCACGCTGGGTTGTCGATGCCCAAGGACCTACGCCGAAGGCGTTGTACAAAATGGCAGCCGCACAATACCACTCCACCATCCCAAGCGCCCAAGCGTCAGGCACTTGAATCCCGCGTCAGCGTCGCCTCGAGTTTCGCCAGCCGGTCCTGTTCATCGAATGACGCTGTCAGGACCGGAACGCCGTTCTCTTTCACGACGATTTGGTCCTGGTCCCGCTCGTACGCCAACCCGTAATCATCGAGGTAGCCGCTGAAGGCGAGGGGGTGATTCGGGATGTTCAACGACGAGATCGCTTGGGGGAAGATCGTCGCGATTCGCTGGAGCGGCGGCTCGGTGCAGCGGGGGAAGTTCTCGTCCTTGATCAGCACGAACAAAGCACCGCCCTCATAGGGGCAGCGGAAGCAGGCGTTGGCCGGGCACACCCTGCTGGCGATCATCGACAGCGTGTGGCCATCGGCCACGTTAACGGAAACTTCAAGCTCGGTCAGTTCGCGGATCTGGTGTTGCTCGCCGAGCATGCGAAGTGTGAGAGCGCTTCCATAAATCTTCTCCACCGATGGCTGCGGAAGTTCGCTGTCCGAAGTGCGGCGATTGCTGAAGGAAAAATGGGCCGGGCGGCGAACAAAGTCGCGTCTTGCCTACAAAACAAGGCGAAATAGTTATGTCATTTGGCTTAATTATCGAAGAGAAAACTGACCGCCATTGAAGCAATTCCGACTCCGCCGGTCCGAATCCATGCCCATCCGTTCATCGGATATGGTTTTCTAGAAGGACAACAAACGCTACTTAGTGTTTGTTATCCGCCAGAACCAAATCGTTTTGTCGCCTGCGCACGCCACGGCGAATTTGCCATCTGGAGAGCATGTTACGTAGGAGACTTCCTCTTCCAAAGTGAAGCGTTGCAATTCTTTATTCGTGGAGATGTCCCAGACTCGTACCGTACGATCCTCACTGCCAGAAACTGCGAACTTGCCATTTGGTGAAAAGGCAACTGTGGAGACTGTGTTCGTATGTCCCTCAAAACTGCTAACGGGATTTGGTTTCTCAATATCCCACAATCGAACGACGCAGTCGACTGGCAAGTACTCGGAACCACCTCTCGACCGGATGTAACCGCTGCCCGAAAGTGCGAACTTGCCGTCGGGTGAGAAGGCGACGCTGACAACGGGACTGATGGATAGTTGAAACTGTTGGATTTCCTGGCCTGTCGCGAGATCCCAGACGTGAATCCGGCAATCCTCGGGGATGGTGTTGGAAATACGCTTGCTGTAGTACTTGCTGCCACCGCCGGTTAACAAGTGTTTTCCGCTTAGGGAGACAACCAACGATTTCACTGCAGTACGGTGAACGGCAGGCCGGAGGGTCTGTTGGCCGCTTGCCACATCGAGAAAGTGAATCACGGTATCACAGCCCACGGCAATGGTTTTGCCATCGGCCGCAAAAGCTGCGCCTCTCACCTTCTGCGCGCGACAGGCAAATTGCCCTTTCTCACCACCGGTTGCTACGTCCCAGACTCTGACCGATTTGTCATCGCTGGCGGAAAGCAACCGTTTTCCATCGGGGGAGAACGCGACACTTACGATCTGGTCCGTATGGCCCTCAAAGC
Organism: Gemmataceae bacterium; assembly: GCA_041495645.1. Classification (GTDB taxonomy): domain Bacteria; phylum Planctomycetota; class Planctomycetia; order Gemmatales; family Gemmataceae; genus JBGQCZ01. The sequence continues at coordinate 2,746 of JBGQCZ010000673.1, forward strand.
GGCGAACCTCCTTACCGGTCTCAACGTCCAATAGCCGCACAAGACAATTGACTTGTCTGTCTCCCTTTCGTGTCCAGTCTCCGGTCGTCACTGCGAGCTGCTTACCGTCGGGTGAATACGCGATTCGCCAAACACTACTTGTCGGGATTTGAATTACGCGATCCGGAGTTGTGGCACTGCTCTTTGCGGGTTTGTCGTCGGCACGGGCGCCAACCGACGCAAATATGAGCCATGTCACATGCAGGAGCAAGAGACACCGCACTCCCCGCGAACGCCACTTGGACTGGCGACGTTGTGACAGCACGTATTTTGAACGAAACATCGACAATCTCCACAACGGTTGCATCACCACCAAACTCGACGAGAGCCACTCAGACTGTCGGATTCGCGGCCGGTGAGTCGTCCGTCAAATAATTACGGCGAAATAATCGGCGTTAGATGGCGTCAGATCATTTTTCTGGCGCTGTGATCGCCCCTCGACCTCGATATTGTACACCGGCTGGACGCCGTCACGCGGCTTGAAGCTCAGCACGCGCGGCGTGCGGCCATCCTGCGCTTGCAGCCGTTCGCCGGCCCGCAACGCGCACGCCGCCGTCCAGGCGTTGCGGTCCACGCTCCAGAACGGATGCTCCTGGGTCACGACAATCGCCGCCGGCTCAGATTCGACGTCAAGCTCGTACACCTCGCCACGCCAGTGCCGGAACACGCCGGTGACCACGAAGCTCGGCATGGCCGGGAATCGCGTCTTTTCTATTTTTCGCTCGCCACATCCTCGAAGCTGACCCGCCGCTTGATCATGTCGTCGGCATACTTCTTGCCATCCAC
>JBGQCZ010000674.1:0-3563 GCA_041495645.1 Gemmataceae bacterium
ACCTGCCAAACAGCCGTTTTTGCGATTCGGCCATCTTTTCATACCACTTCGACGCCCCGCCATCGGCGCTCGCGCCCTAGTACTTATATCCGACAAGCAGCGTGCCGAGTCGGTGTTTCAGCTTCTCTTTTTCGCAAAGGGGCCATTTTCAATGGCTGCTATGTTTTCTCGAGTGATGCCCGATGGGTCGCACCATTACGGGCTGACCACCAATCCCGCCCCCGAACTTGGCCAGCTGTATTTGATCGACGTTCGCGACGATCAGGGCCAGGCCGGACCGTTGCCCGAAGCCCCGGCCGGCGCCAAGGCCTCGCCCGCCGAACATGATCAGTGGATGCAAATGCTGCGTGATTCGGGCCGGACGGTGGAGATCACTCCGATTGCGGGGTGATCGCCACGGGAAGGGGCGGCCGGTCAATTATCCAATTGATTGGCCGCCCCTCTTGTTCTAGCGTTTCGGCCACCACCAGGCCAGCAACAACCAATGTCACGTCCAGCGGCAGCAAACACTACGAATGCGGTCCGATACACTATCTGAGCAGTACTACTCGATGGCCTGTTGGGTTATCTTCGTTGCGTTGGTCCTCGTGGGCACGTCGGTTGGACTCCTGGCCCTGTTCGTCCGTGTGGCGGCCGCTCTGGGCGGGGATCCACCCGCGGCAGGTGAGCTAGTCGTTCAGGCAAAAGGGGGCGGACATGAAGTGGCGAGTCATCTTGTTTGGGCTGGCGCTGGGCGTCTCAGGCGCGTCGGGGCCGGCGGATGCCGCGGAGCCTTTGCCGCTACGGGTCCTGTACGTCGGCAATAATCGCGACCGCGCCGCCGACTACGACTCCTTCCTCAAGCAGCATTTCGCGAAGGTGACGATAGCCCGCCGCGATGGTTTCGACCCGGCGACGGCTCGCGACGCGGACGTGGTCTTGCTGGACTGGTCGCAGTCGGAGGGCCAGGTGGACAAGGCCCGCTCCCCATTCGGCAAGCTGGAGGACTGGTCCAAGCCAACGGTGCTGATGGGCAGCGCCGGTCTGTTCATGGCCGGCCAGTGGGAACTCATCGGCGGGGCCGGCTGAACGTGTTTGGAGCCATCCGCGTACGTGCTACGCGACCATGAGCTCTTCCACAAACCCCTGCCCATCGACATCAAGAAAACGACCACGGTCGAAACGCCGGACGCCTTCAAGGACGAGATCAAAGCCGCCAAGATCGAGGTGCTGCCGCTGGCTCACAACGCCAAGGCTAAGCTTTCGCCCGGCTGGTGTACCTACACCTACGAGCACGATGGGGCGCCGGAGTTGGAAGTGATCTGCGGCGGCATCAACAGCAAGACGCCGAAGGCCGGGGCCATCTGGCGGCAGGGCAACCTGCTGCACTTCGGCTTCGACCTGTCGCCGGCGGAGATGAATGAAACCGGCCGTGTCCTGCTGGTCAACGCGGTTGCTTACGCCTCGCGGTTCCCCGACGACCGGCCGATCGTGCGAACGCCATGCGTGTTCGTACAAGGCAAGCGACTGGTCGATCGGGATTACCTCGCCCGTCGGCTCCGCCAGTCGAAACCGGATCTGTCGAGTCTGTCCTACTTCTTTGCCAAAGAGGACTTCGAGAAACACTTGAAGGACAAGTCGGTCGATGAAGTGGCCGCCTGGTACCGGCCGGAGCGCGACTATCTGCACGCGGATGCCGACGGCAAACTGACAGTGGACGCGGAGGCCCGCTCCTTTGGCGTCGCGCCGGCAGGTCCCGAGTTCCTAAGCAAGGCGTCTGCGGCGCTAGGCGGGGCTAAGGCGGCCCAGGCGCGGCGTCTTCTGGTCCGTTACGTGCCAGACGGCCCCGGCGAGAAAGGGTCAGCAACGGACTGGGCTACTTGGGTCGAGAAGAATTGTGCGTACCTGTTCTTTAGCGACACCGGGGGGTTCCGGTGGTACCTCGATCCGTTGGCCCAGCGCCGTAGACTGCCGACTGGGGAGCTGCGCGGTCCGGCACGGGCCACGCGGCCGATCCTGGGGGTGAAGGAACCGTAGTGCCGCGCCAATGGGTAGGGCGCCAGCGGACGGGATGCGCAGTGTCGGTGTGCTTGGCGATGCAATGAATGAAGCCGTCCCGATTCCGGAAGTTGGCAGTACCGTGCGAGGCCAAGTCGTTCGGCTTTTTGAGCACAGCGCGCTTCTAGACATCGGCAGCGGTCTCAAAGGCCTGCAGGTGTCGTGGCTGAACAAGCGACCCAAGATCAACGAAATGTTGCAAATCGGTTACGAACTCGACGTGGTCGTGCTGGAAGTGGAGCAGTCCAAACAGTCCGGAACCTACTTCTTCTCTTTGGGCCACCGTCAGACGCAGACGAACCCTTGGGAAAGCACCGCCGAGACGCATCCTGTCGGCAGTCGGGTCAAAGCCAAGGTCGTGAAACTGTTTGACGGCGGCGCGTTTGTTGAGTTCGAGACTGGATTCCGCGCACTGGTTCCTCACTCCGAAGTCTCATGGACCGAGACAATAAAGCCGAAGGCGCACGACTTTTTGCGGGTGGGTCAAGAGATCGAAGTCATCGTCCAACTCGTTGACAAGGACAAGCGGACGATCCAGGCCAGCTACCGCGAAGCCATCGAAAATCCGTGGGTGACCTTCCTGGAGAAGTTTCCAATTGGGACCGTGACAGGGGGCCGAGTGGTTTCGGTCCGCAAGCATGCGGTGTTCGTGATGCTGCCCAACGGGTGCATCGGGAGACTGCTCAAGCGAGAATTTCGACCTGCCGTGATCAGTCTGGGCGATGCGGTCAGCGTGGTGGTGCTTGCATACGATCAGGAACAGCAGCGGATTGACTTGGGAGTTCGGGAATGACCAACAATCATGTTTCGGCGGCGGAGGTCACAATGAAATTGTCGATGGCATGTCTCGTACTTTGGTTGGCCGGGCTCGCCCTGGCCGATGACGCTCCGAAACCGATGCCGGCAAAAGAGCAGAAGTTACAAAGCGAGTTACTTCACCGAACCAAGACGGACCAGGAAGCGCGCAAGGTCTGGATCAAATGGATGAACGACCACGGAACGAACGGCGTCGTGGTCACGGCCAACTTGACCAAGGAACAGCAGGTCGAGTTTGAGAAAGTCACCGCCAAGATGAAAGCGATTGACGAGGACAACACGAAATGGCTCAAGGACATCGTCGAGAAGCATGGCTGGCCAACGAACACGTTGGTGGGAAAGGACGGGGCAAGCGCGGCTTGGCTGCTGGTGCAGCACGCTGATGCCGATCCGAAGTTCCAGCGTCGCGGTGCCTTGACCTGATGGCCAAGATGCCGAAGGACGAAGTATCTCAATCAAACTTGGCGTACCTAACTGACCGAGTGCTGCTGGCCGAGGGCAAGAAACAACTGTACGGAACGCAGTTCACCTCCGTCGATGGCAAATGGAAGCCGCGCCCGCTCGAAGATGAAGCAAACGTTGACAAGCGACGCGCTGAGGCTGGGTTGCCGCCACTCGCCGAGTACACCAAGCAGATCGAACAGCAATACGGCGGCAGCCCCAAGAAGTGAAGGAATCGTGGGCGCAGGTAATTCTCGATTGCCGCTTGC
>JBGQCZ010000675.1:0-3560 GCA_041495645.1 Gemmataceae bacterium
CGCGACCGCCAGCACTCCTTCGGGACCACCCACGGGCGTGGCGCGAGCAACTTGCGCGGGCACTCCCGTTTCTTTGCCGGCGGTTCCAACCGCGGCGCCATGAATGGTCAGCGCCGCATTGGCGGGCCGGGCATCGTCGGCCGCGGCAAACACGAGCTTGAACCGAGCGACATTTTCAGGAACGCGCGTCGTTTCGAGCCGAACGCCGGCGGGAAGATCGATCGCTTTCAGATCGATCGCCCCGGAGAATCCGCCAGCGCGTTCGACGATCAGGTCCAGGTCGGCTTTGCCGCCTTGAACGACATTTACACAATCGGTAGCCAACGTGAGTGCAACCGACGGCCGCGTGGGCCGCACGGACAGGCGATAAAGAAACTCCGGCCCGCCGCGAGTGCCATGCTGCAGGTCGCTTACTCGCAGCTGGCAAACGCCGTCGGCGGGCGCTTTCCATTCCAGGCCGCAAGTTCGATTCGCGGAATCGGCGCTACTCACCCGGACCAAGAGTCTTCCGGCCGAGTCCTCGATGGCCATTACTGGCGATGCGGCCGAGGTCGCGGGAAAAGCCTGGCAGGTGAGCGAAATGGACTCGCCTTTTTTCACACCGATCGAAAACCAATCCTCCGCATCGGCGGTCAGGAACCGGCCGACAACGTCGGCGGGAGCGGCCAACGACATGGCGCGATTGGCGCTACGATTTTGAGCGGCGACCACGTCGGCTTCGGCTCCCCTCCACCAATTGGACGACCTCTTTTCCTTCCACGATCGGAAATCGTCGCCGCCGGTGAGGGCGAAGTTTTCGACCTCGTCTTTGTTCGCGGTAGGCAGCATGAACGCGACGTAGGGATCCTTCGAAATCGTCATGCGATAGACGAATTCCGGTCCGCCGCGAAAGCTGACATTGGCGATGTTGAGCATGAAATCACCGCTGCTGTTCGCGCGAAACGCGAATACCGGATCGCTGCCGACGCGCACCTCTTGCAGCGAAAGGCGGCGGCCATTCGCATCGCGCACTTCAAGCACGGGATCGAGTGGCGAGCCGATGCGTGCGGCGAGAAGATCGCACACGACCACATCGCCTTTCTCCGCATGGAAGACGTAGAAATCGATGTCGCGTTCGCCGGCAATTTGTCCGTTCACGGTGATCGGAAGCGTAATCCGTTCGGCATGGTCGGGATCCGAGTTGGGTTCGGATTCGACGAATTCCGGCAAATCGCCGACGATGAAGGGCCGTGGCTGCGTTCCGCCCCAGCCGCACGTGACGCGCCAGCGCGCGACGCCAAGTGGGGCGTTCGCGGCGATGGTGATCTTCGATTTCCACTCTTTCGGATAGTTGATCGACACGTCGTTGTCGGCATCGGCCGGGATGCGGCTTGGCGACGGTTCGTAGCGTGCTTTCGCACGCGGACCGAGCAATTCGGGCGCGGTCACCCCCAGACCCCAAACATGAAAATGGGCGCTCGGCGGCAGGCACTCGCCGCCGACGCGAACCGGAACTACCGTCCCGCGTCGCCCGCCCGCTGGGAAAATGTGCGTGCCCGAAGGCTCCTTCGACGCAACTGCTTGGCCCCAAGCCGTGGCGGCGGAGAAGAGAAACGCAAGTACGAGGACCGGCCGAAAAACGCGCATGGAGGTATCTCAACGTCTCACGCGACATCAAAACAGTTCCGTAACGGCCTTGCCGCCGCTCGCGGCTTCGACCGGACGGCCCAGCGGCGTGTGCAGAATCGTGTCGGGCTTGATTCCAAGAGCGCTCAGCACGGTCGCGGCCATGTCGGGCGGCGTGATGGGTCGATCGGCCACATAAGCCCCAATCTTGTCGGTCGCGCCGACGACGATGCCTTTTTTCAATCCGCCGCCAGCCAACATCATCGAGAATGCATTCGGCCAATGATCGCGTCCCGCCATGGTGTTGATGCGCGGCGTGCGGCCGAATTCCGTCGTCAGCACCACCAGCGTCGAATCGAGCAGGCCTCGTTGTTGCAGATCATTGATGAGCGCGGGGACGGCGCGATCCACGCTCGGGACCAGCAAATCGCGAAGGCTGCGGGTGTTTTCACGGTGCGTGTCCCAATGCCCATGTTCGATGCTGACGAAACGGCATCCCGCCTCGACCAGCCGGCGCGACAGCAGGCAGCACTGGCCGAGACTGGTCATGCCATAATCTTGGCGCGTCGTTTCCTTCTCGCGATGGATGGCAAACGCCTCCTTGGCCTTCGCGGAGGTCATCAGGTTGAAGGCCTTTTCATAAAAGACATCGAGCGAACGCACATCCTTGCTGACGTCTTCGACCTGGCGCTCGAATCGATTGATTTCGCGCAGCGCCGCCTGGCGGCGCAGGCCGCGCTCGCTGGTGATGCTTTCGGGCAGCACGATATCGCGTACTGCGAAATCGGGCGCGGCGGGATCGGCCTCGACGACAAACGGAGCGTAACTCGCGCCCAGGAACGACGGGCCGCCGCTGCGCAGGAAACACGGGACCGAAATATACGGCGGCAGCGAGCCGGCATTCTTGCCGAGGCGCGCCACCAACGAACCGAGGCTGGGATGCACGTTGTTGTTCTTGGTAGCGTTGAAATCGCCGGGGCCAGGCACCATGCCCGTCATCATGATGTGGTAGCCGCGACCGTGATCGCTGTCGCCATGCGTCATGCTGCGCAGGATGGCAAGCCGATCGGCGACTTTGCAGAGGCCCGGCATCACATCCGTGAATTGCACGCCCGGCAACGAAGTCTTCGCAGGTTTGAAGTCGCCGCGAATCTCGGCTGGAGCGTTCGGCTTGGGGTCCCACATATCGTGTTGCGGCATCCCGCCGATCAGAAAAATGAAAATGCAATTGACGTTCTTCTTCGCGGCTCCCTCGGCGCGAGCCGCCTCTTGCAGCCGAAGAAACTGGGCCAGACTCAGACCGCCGAGCGTGCCGACGCGGAGAAAATGGCGGCGATCGACTCCATCGCAAAACGCGGGCATCATCGGCTGTCTCCTTCAGCAATCGTCACGGCACGAACAGGAATTCGTACGAATTCAGCAGAGCCCACAGGAAATCCTGCGAGGCTTCTCTTCGCGGCGAGTCCGCGAACAGTTTCCGGGCCGCCTGCCGCTCTTTCTCGGCGGGCAATCGTCCCAACACGGCCAGACACAACTCCTCGACAATCTGCTCGTCGGTCTTTTTCTGTTTCAGCAATCGCGCCACGCGCCCGCCGGGGCTGGCAATCTTGCGCTCCACCTCGGGAGCGTTCATCAGGTGCAGGGCCTGGGCCATGGTCGGTTCGCCGGAACGGCCGCATTCGCATGGGCTCGTCCTTTCGGAGCGGCCAAAGATATCGAGAAAATACGACGGCAACCGGTTATCCCAAAGCTCGATGGCCCGCGTGCCGCGCGGCCGGCCGGGAAACAGCTCCGGCGACTCGGTGACCGCACTGATCGCATCGAGCAGCACTTCCGCCGGCAACCGCCTGACAAAGTGCCGCGAGAAGTTCTGCTCGTCATCGCGATTGGTGACATTGGGCGCGCTCGATAATTGATACACTCGCGAATTCAGAATCAAGCGCATGACGGCCTTC
>JBGQCZ010000676.1:0-3547 GCA_041495645.1 Gemmataceae bacterium
GCGCTGGGCCTGTCGCTGCCACATTCGGCTTTGGCCCCGTCGGGTCAACCGGTATGGTTGGACATGGCCACGCGTTCGGCGCGTGCGCTCACGGAGCTTGCGGCTCGCAAGATCGCGGTGAAGAATATCCTCACCTCGGCGGCGATTCGCAATGCCATTACCGTGCATGCAGCGTTTGGCGGCTCGACCAATCTCTTGCTGCACATCCCGGCCATCGCCTTCAGCGCCGGCTTGCCGCGACCCACGCTCGACGATTGGATCGACATCAATCGCAAAGTCCCACGGCTGGTCGATGCCCTGCCCAACGGCCCGATCGGCCATCCGACCATCCGCGTCTTCCTGGCCGGCGGGGTGCCCGAGGTCATGCTGCATTTGCGCAAGCTGAACCTGCTCGATCTCGATTGTCTCACTGTTTCTGGAATGGGGCTCGGAGACGTCCTCAACTGGTGGGAAAAATCCGAACGCCGGCTGGCGTTTCGCGCTCACCTGCAAAAGCATGACGGCATCGACCCGGACGCGGTGATCATGTCCCCCGAAAACGCGAAATCGCGCGGCCTGACCAGTACCGTCACTTTCCCGCGTGGGAACCTCGTGCCCGAGGGATCGGTCATCAAGTCAACCGCCATCGATCCGTCGGTCGTGGACGCCGACGGCGTTTATCGCAAGACCGGCCCGGCGAAGGTGTTCACCACGGAGAAGACCGCCATCGCCGCGATCAAGTCGGGCACGCTCAAGCCCGGCGACGTGCTGGTGCTCTGCTGCCGCGGGCCGCTCGGCTCGGGCATGGAGGAGATTTACCAGATCACCTCGGCGCTCAAGCACCTGAGTTGGGGCAAGCAGGTGGCGGTGCTGACCGATGCCCGCTTCAGCGGCGTCTCGACCGGCGCCTGCATCGGCCACGTCAGCCCCGAGGCCCTGGCCGGCGGACCGATCGGCAAGCTCCGGAATGGCGACACGATCCGCATCGTCATCGACCGCAACAAGCTCGAAGGCAGCGTGGATTTCATCGTCAACGATTCCATCGACCAGGGAACCAAGGAATTGACGAATCGCGCCCCGCGCCCCGACCTGGCCCCCGACCCGCAGCTACCGACCGACACGCGCCTGTGGGCCATCCTGCAACAAGCCAGCGGCGGCGTCTGGGGCGGGTGCGTTTATGATGAGGCGAAGATTGGGGCGAGACTGAATGAGTCCCAGAAATGAAGATGAGTTACCGAAAGTGGTCGAAAGCAAAGAACGTAGTTCGCATGATTCGTTGGCTACGATGGCACGAGTACAATCGGAAGTTTCATCTGTACTTGGTTGCGTGCTGTCGGCGTATATGGCCGCTCTTGCCGTTGGAGGCAAGTCGAAAAGCAATCGAGGCCGCGGAGCAATATGCGGACAAACAAATTCCAAGGGAAGTACTTAGCGACATCGAGTGGGATGCAGAAGGTGCAGCGCTGACGTTTGATGCACCCCAATTTCACCGGATTGTCGAAGACGTATTGGATCAAGTCGAAGCTCTGCCGTCCCCTCTGTTGCGGTCACTGGTGCCGACAGAAGATCTTTCGTCGCGAGCAAATCTCCGGCAGATTCTGAAGGACGCCGCCTATTTTGCTGACGGGACCGCATCGATTCCTGGTTACTTGCCGCCGCTTTGGAATATTGCGTGTCACGACGAGTGGGTGAAATTTCAATCAATTCCAATTCTGCATGACATTGTAGGTAACCCCTTTCGCCGCGCTGCGATCGACGCCGTTTGGCTCACCTGGAACAACGCCACCGTTCCCAAGCTCGCGCAAACGATCTACGACGACCGGCGCTACGACCTCATGCCGATCCTCGCTGATGCCTTGGAGGAAGCCGGCTGCACCGACGCGGCGATTCTCGACCATTGCCGCGGCCCCGGCCCGCACGTGCGCGGCTGCTGGGTTGTCGATTTGATTTTGGGAAAAGAGTAGAATAGCGACTGGAGGGATGTCTATGCTCAAAGCCGAGATTCGAAACGGGTCAATCGTACCGCTAGAGCCACTTCCAAAGGACTGGAATAATGGGACGAAGCTTAGCATTGAACCCGTATCCGAAACACCCGAGGCAGTCGATCAGATTGATCGGGATTTCGATGAATTGGAACGGATTTGTTCGCAGGGGAGCGAATCCGATTTTAAGCTCCTTCAAAAAGCACTCGATGAGGCGGATCGCGAAGCCAAGGCCTGGATGCGGCATGTGACGGTTGTCGAATTCGTGGTAGCATAAGGGAATGATTCGATGCCGGTGTTTCTGGATGTTGATCCTCGAACCCTGCATCTTCCGCCTTCACGGCTGGCCGGCGCCGACCCGACCAAACTGACTCTTGAACTTTCGCGGTTTGGTCTGTCGACGCAAGGAATGCCGCGACTGTTTGTAATTCGAGACGGAAACGGGCGATTTCAAGTTATCGATGGCGTTACCCGGGCGACTCGGGTCGCAAGGTGGCTTCCGGGCCAATTGGTGCCTGTGGAGGTAATCGACGACTACCCGAATGATGATTTCAGTCAGCTTCCTATGATTCGAGACCGATTACCATGAATTCCGAACGGCGCGACGTACTCGAACTGCTAGCGGAATTGAGCAACTTCTATCCGGAAATGCGCCTAGGCCAGATATTGGCTTGGTTCGCCGGCGCAGCGCGAGGTCAGCGTGCTGAATCGATTTATGACGCAGAAGATGCGGAACTGATTGTGGCAATGCGCGAACATTTGGCCAAGTGCAAAGCCGAAAAAAAGGTCCAGGTGGTTGACAGCTAGCTGCTAGCGGTTCGAGCGAGCCAAATCTCACTTCTTCTTCACCGAGCCGATGCCCGAGACCGATTGCTTCACGTTTGGGCTGCCGACGTATTCGATCGAGCCCACGCCGGAGACGCTTGCATCCAGGTCGTCGCTGGCGTTCACCACGGCGCTGCCGACCCCGCTGCAACGGGCTTTGGCTTGCTTGACCCTGAACTTGTCGCCGTGGAAACTGCCGGTTCCCGACAGCGTCATGTCCAGTGCATCCGCTGAGCCGGAAATGGTCACATCGCCGACGCCGGAAACCGAAATCTCGAGTTTGTTGGTCTTGAGTTGCACGATCTCGACGTTGCCGGCCCCGCTCACGCTGAGCTTCGACAAATCTTTCACGCCGACTTTGAATTCAATCGGCGTCTTCGCTGAATAGCTGCTGCCGCTCTTGCCGCCGAGCGAGAGCTTGCCGTCGGTGACGGAGGTTTCCAGCAAAGGCAGGATGTTGTCGTCCGCGGTCACGGACAACGATTCCGTGCCGGTTTGCTCGACGATGACCTTGCCGGTGCCGGAGAAACCGATTGTCGTGAAGTCTTTGACAGAGCGTGTCTCAGTTTTGGCCGTGCCCGAGCCGTCCGTACCGCCAAACGGATTGCAGGCCACGGCGAGAACCAACAGAATCAGGAACGAACCAATGATGGCTTTGCCCAAAAATTCGGATGACGTTGAATCTGGGAACAATGCGTAGCTGCCCAGTCGGTGACATCCTCTCCAGATTTCGACTCGAAGCGACTTTTTGGGCAAAGCCA
>JBGQCZ010000677.1:0-3544 GCA_041495645.1 Gemmataceae bacterium
CAACGGGATGTTTGCGTTTGTGAAGCGTTTTGCGACTTCCCTGAAGATCGGCTTGGCCTCCGCCGCGCGCCCGATTTCTACCAGGGCGCCGCCGACCCGCATGGAAACAAGAAGCCATGAATCGTCGTTCGACGGCGGTAGCGCGAGCTTATATGCCTCCAGCCGCCGGTCCAACAGCCCGGTGCGATCGTAGCAGTTTCCGAGCAGGAACTGGATTTGCCTCATGAGCGGCGCGCTTGGCGGCGTATCATTCGCGGCCTGTTCCAATGAGCGGGACGCCGCGCACCATTGCTCTTGTCCCATCAGGATTCGGCCGCGGTGATAATTCACGACGCTGGCCGGATAGCCTTTCTTCTCCAGGTCGTCGAGTTGTCGACCAGCCTCATCCCAGTTATTCTGCAGGATGCAGATTTCGGCGAGCTTCAATATCGGCTCGGCGAATTCGGGGAATCCGTTGACTGCTTGTCGCACCGTTCTCTCGGCATCGGCGACTCGCGACAGACGCAGTTCAAACCGTGACAACGTGACCATCATGGTGGCAACGAGCCCGCGCAAGCGCGTATGCTTGTCCCGCTCGATTGATCCCGTTTGGGCAGTGGCCTCGGGTTGGCGCTTATCGATCGCTTGTCGCAGAAGCGTGGATGCGTCTTCAATAAGTTTGTCGCTTTTCGATCGGTCCGTCTTGACCATGCCGTCGGCGTGCGACTCGGCCAGACCGGCTATGGCGAGCACGACCTCCGGGTCTTCCGAATCGCACTCTCGCGCTTTTTTTAGTTCGGATTCGTAGTCAGCCTGCTTGCCGGCATCTTTCCAATAACTCGCGGCGAGCAAATGGGCCGCCGCGGACCTGGGGTTATCGCGTACCAAATCGCCGATCGTATCGTCTGCATCAGTAAGTTTCTTCACATCTGCATCAGTGCGTTTGGGTTGTTTCTTCTGCAAGAAGGCGAGCCGGCCGTAGGCGGGAATCAAGTCCGGTTTGAGTTGGATCGCCGTTTTGAAGGCATCTATGGCCTTGTCATTGTCGCCGGTCGCGAAATGGCATTGGCCCAACAAGTCGTAGAGCGTCCCGTCGTTCTTTGTGGTTTCGGTCCAAGTAATAAGCCGATCTCTAGCGTCGGAGAACATACGGAGCCCTTCAGGGCCTGGTGACATCATCAGGGGGATTTCGCGGCGGCGGATGTCGTCGCGGCCGGGGTCTTGGCGCAGCACTTCTTCCATTTCGACAAAGGCCTGGGAGTACTCGACTTTGGTACGGGCGTTGTCGGCCAGTAGCAAAGCCAGGCGAGCGCGGATGCCCGTATCGTTCGGCTTCATCACCAAGTAGCGGCGCAGATAGCCGACGGCCCGGCCGGGTTTGTTTTCCTGTTCGGCCACGTCCGCCTGATGAAGGAAAGCGCCCGTCTGTTTGCCAGCTTGGACACGATGGACCGTCCAGATCGCAACCAAAACGATGGCGAGGCCGGCGAGGAGACGGACGAGGTAGCGGATGTTGAGGGTCTTGTTCATGGGATGAAAGCGCGTTGGAGAGCATCTGGGGCGGCTGTCATTATTTTATGAGATGCGGGTCGGGAGCGGGTACGTCATTGGAATTGACTCCGAACAGTCGGAGGCAAATTCGTGTAAACACAGGCGCAAAAGGCGGCAAAGATTGCTGAAAACTAGTGTACAAACTACTACTAAACCTGACAGAAAAAGTCGAAAGCTACAGAAAAAAGTCGCCTTGGAAGGCCGATTCGCCGTTCAACAACAACGGGCAACGTTTGTTAGACACTGAATGGTGAGATGGAGTTCCAAAAAAAGCAACCAAGCGACGGCGACGGGCTACGATGAAAAAAACCGGCCCTGCTGACAGATCCGTGTCGGTTAACAGATCCATCAGCAGGGCCGACAAACGCATTCGCCTCTCGACGCGACTTACGCTTCAACAACTCGCCGACGGCGGAACCTCGCCAACAGGCCGAATGCGGACACGCCCAGAACAGCAAGGAGAGCACTCGCTGGTTCCGGCACGCCAGCCATCGGCGCGAAGCCGTCGGCGCTTGACCCATTGTCGATAATTCCGGTGAGACCCATAATCGGGCCAAGATCTGACGTGTAACCCCACACGCTGCCGACTCCACTTATCGGCAGTTCCGCGGTACCGTAATCTGCCTTAAGTGAAGTGGGGCCTTTGGCGACGGTCGGCGTTTGCAACCCCGATTGTGCTGTTACAGTCACAGCAGATCCATCCCCATTAAAGATGGAAATATCACCACCAGGAGCCGGGGTCCCAAGAGTATTGGAAGTGCTCATATTCCCGCCAGCATCGTGGAATCCGAAACCGGCAAGAGCCGAGAGCGTGGCTAAGGTGGTGTCGAAAGCAGGATTCCAACGCACTGTATTTAGAGAAATGCCGACGTTTCCGGTATTGACCGTCTGGTAAAGGTAAAGGAATTGTGAGCTGATGTTGAACCCATGAGCCGACAATACCGTATCGATCCCCGCGGCGCCCAAATTAAAGCTGTCCCCGCTGACGCCGTTGGCTCTGTCGAAGACGGCGGCGTCGACGAAACCCGCTGTACCGGTTGGGTGGACGGGGTGCGTGTTCCCCGCCCAACCTACAATAAAATCGGCACGCGCCCAAGCCGGCACAACCGCGAGCCCGGCGATCACCAACAAGGGCCCGAATAACCTGTTCAAGATTCTCATATCTTTTCCTTTCATTCGCATGTTATGTTTTCCGCGATTCTGAGAACCAGCCATGCGATTCCCAGTTCGCAACCTTCGAATCGTAATCTGGTTTCACCATTTGACTTCAGAGCCGCCATTTCAACTCATTTTCGAGGCAATTGAATGGCAATAGTCACCGAATGGGAATTCCCGCTTCGGGAAATAGTCCCCAGGCTACGACAGGCGCGGAGGCCGGAAAAGAAGCGAGGCAATCGGGTCGGAAGGCGAGGAATCAGAGCCCCCCACGGTGTCTCCAATGGCCGGAGACAAGTTCATCAAGTGGGAGTGCGGCAAAACGAATGGCTGGCCGGATCCGCCCGAATCGTGGCTATTGCTCGTGCTACCCGCACCGTTGGATGCCGAGCGGCCAAGTGTTAAGCCGAATAGTGACGAAAGAAAGTCGCGGCCGGCTATTGGGTTTCGGTTCTGGTGTGGAGACGGAATATCTCTCACAGGTTCGGCGGAGCCTGCGGCGGAATCGCTGCGGTCCGTTTTTTCAAAGACTGAAAGATCGTTGTCGGGAGAGAGATTGTTGGCGGCCAAATACCCCGCCCGCGCCTGACTCGCGCTGCCGAAAATCGACACCAGCGCCAGGAAGGCTGTGGAACAAACAAAACTCGTGGTACGACTATGCAACAGTGCAGACCTAATGGTGTATCAATTCTCGAATGCCGGCGCACCTTTTCCAAGGGTGTTAATATAGGCTATTCGGGAAGGCTGTCAACCAAGAATCCGAGCCTTAATCGAAAAAAACCGCCTGCAAAACCCTCGCCAGCTGAATAATCTCGGAAATGGATCATGCCGCAACGGTTCGGCAGGCGAATGCGCGAAG
>JBGQCZ010000678.1:0-3542 GCA_041495645.1 Gemmataceae bacterium
GCCGCTGCCGTTGCTGGCGCGTTCCGTTTTCGTCGTGGATAAGGCCGGGAAAGTGAGCTACGCCGAAGTCGTGAAGGAAGTAACGGAACACCCGAACTACGATGCGGCGATCGCGGCTTTGAAAACGGCGGCGGGATGACGCGGGCGCAACGGTTAGCCGCTCGGGGATTTGCGTAAGAAAGGGTTTACGTTTTCGCGCGCGGTTCATCCGCCGCGCGCGAAACGTAAACCCTTTCGCGTCAAATTCATAAACGGCTCATTCTGTCGTTAATTTGTCTGTGGCTCGATTCAATGTTAGAGTGAGGGTGCCGACTTTGCGGGATGTGCGGATTGTAGCGGCGGGTATTCGGCGAAAATCCGGCCTGTCGCGGCTGCCCCTGTTGCATCCTCCCAAGGTAGAATTACGCTGGAGATGAGAAGGTGTTGTCCGGGAACGGTTGTCGCGGCCGGAACCGCGTAAACCGGCGAAATCCGGCGAGAATCGCTCAAGCCGGCGGCTTGCACCTGGAATCGAACCCTCGCGAACGGAGAAGAGAGCCATGAGATTTCGAGGAATCGCTGGCGGAGCCGCGCTGATCGTTCTGTTGGCGGCGGGTCAGGCCGACGCGGCCTGGAATAACGCGTTCCAGGTGTGCTGCCACGGCTGCCGGAACCCCGCCAGCAGTTACTACGCGCCGCCGGTTGTCGCCAGATCAGCGCCCTGCTGCCCGGCGCCGAGCCCCTGCTGCTCGACCAGCTATGTCCAACGGTGCTATTACCAGCCCGTGGTCAGCTACAAGACGGTTTGTCAACCGGTCACCAGCTACCGCACTAGTTACTATTACGAGCCCGTCTGTGCCTATCGCTCAAGCAACTACGTCGATCCATGCACGGGATGCTGCGTTCAGGTCACCACGCCCGTGACGGCGTATCGGCTCAAGTCGAAGTGCGACGCGGTGACGAGCTACGTGCAACGATGCATGCCGGTGACTTCCTACCGTCCGACTTACTATCTCGAAGCGGTCAGCAATTGCCCGCCGCCCGCGCCTTGCTGCGGTACGCCAGGCGGCAGCATGGGAGTGACCGAGAATCCAAACGCGAACGGGACGAACATCCCGCCGACCGGCGTGCCAATGGAGCCGCCCGGCAAGCAGAATTCGCTCCAACAACCGCCCTCGCTGAAGCCTGCTCCGGTTCCTTCGGGCTTCGACCGAATCACCGGCACGCCGTCCAATTCGGGCGCGCTTGTGGCGGGGCAGATCGTGGCGAACAACTACGTGACTCCGATACGCGGCGCCAAACTCGTGTTCGTGAGCCGCAAGTCGGAAGATACCAAGCAAGCCGCCGAGGCCGACGCGGCCGGACGCTTCGCCGTCAGCCTTCCCGCCGGCGCTTGGAATATCTATGTCAGCCGCGGAGACGGCCGCCTGGAATTCCACAGCAGCATCGACGTGCAGAACGCCCAGACCCGCCAGGTCATGGTGGTGAGCCGTTGAGTTGGACTATTTTTCTGTCCTTGATTTTTCTGTCACGACAGAAAAATCGAGGACAGAAAAATTATCAATCAATTCGCGCATTGACATAGACATCTGGTCCGATTTGCTCGACCGCCGAAATCGCCACTTTGAGCGCGTCTCCGACCGAATCGACTCCAATTCCCGCGAACGGCGACGGCGCCAACGAACCACCGATCAGCATCGGGGAAATGAAGATATGCACTTCGTCGATCAAGCCGGCATCGCGAAATGAGCCGAGCGTGCCCGCGCCGCCCTCGACCAGCACGTTCGTGAATCGCCGCTGGCCCAGTTCGGCAAGCAGTTCGGTTACGGAGCCGATCGCCAGCACCTCGCATCCTGCCGCTTCGAGCCGCGTGCGCTCTTCCATTCCAATGTTCGATCCGGCGATGAGCACGGGAATCTCGCGCGCGGTTCGCAATAGCTGACATTCGTTCGGCAATCGGCCGTCGTTGCTGAGAACGATGCGTGTTGCGTTGCGTGGCCCGGGTGGCCGGGCGGTCAGCATCGGATCATCGGCGCGAACCGTCCCGGCCCCAACAATGATCGCGTCCATTCGGCCGCGCAGTTGGTGAACAATCGACCGCGATTCCTCACCGCTGATCCATTTCGATTGGCCGGTTCGCGTCGCGATCTTGCCATCGAGCGAGATGGCCCATTTGGCGTGAACATACGGGCGCTCTTTTCCCAACAGCGTCAAGTACGGTGCGTTCGTTTGGCGAGCTTCGCTCTCACAAACGCCGACGCCCACTTCGATGCCGGCTTCGCGCAACTTGCGGATTCCACCACCGGCCACCGCCGGAAACGGATCGGTCATTGCAACGACCACGCGGCGCACGCCGGCCTTGATGACAGCATCGGCGCAGGGCGGCGTTTTTCCCCAATGGCAGCAAGGCTCTAGCGTCACATAGAGAATTGCGCCGCGGGCAAGCACGCCGGCAGTCGTCAGAGCGTCCACCTCGGCGTGTGTTTCGCCGTATTTGCGGTGCCAGCCTTCGCTGATCTTGGCCCCATCGCGCACCACCACCGCACCGACCATCGGATTCGGCTCGACGAAGCCCCGGCCTTGCCTCGCAAGTTCCAGGGCCTGCTGCATCCAGTCGGCGTCGCTCATGGGAAAAAGTCCGCGATTCCGCGAACCCAACCGCGGGTTGCTGCGTCTCATCCAGTGTACGGCGAAACCAAAGTCTCTTCCACGACGAGGCCGCGATGATCCGCTCGCTGCGAAGTCTGAAATCCGAACGACTCAGCCGGAGCGAGCTGCGCCACGATCGTAGCCATTTGCGTTATTCCGAACGCCGCTTGCGATGACGCCGAAACCCCATTGCGAACCCAATCGCGAGGGCCGGGCGTCAACAGACGCCCGGCCCTTCGCGTTCGATCGTCCCGTTCGTCTAGTGGTCAGGACACTGGGCTTTCAACCCGGAAATGGGGGTTCAACTCCCCTGCGGGACACTCCGAAGTTCCGAGTTGCCAAGAAATGGGTCTGTAGCTCAGCCGGCAGAGCGTCCGCATCTTAAGCGGAAGCGCGTGGGTTCGAAGCCCACCGGACCCACTCCGATTACGAACGCGGGTCTGAAGCTCATACGGCCGAGCGTCCGCCTTTTAAGCGGAAAGGAGTGGGTTCAACTCCCACCGGACCCAATAGAGACAGGCCCCATTGGAGCAGCCTGGAGTGCTCGTCACCCTGTCACGGTGAAGACCGCGGGTTCAAATCCCGCATGGGGCGCTAACGGCACGGTACGCCAACCGGAAGAGCGGCCAAGCTCAAACCTTGGATTGTGCGGGTTCGACTCCCGCCCGTGCCACTGACTGGGTGAGATGCCGAAGCGGTTCGGCGTCCGTCTGTAGAACGGAAGCGGTTTGCCCGCATGGTGGGTTCGACTCCCACCTCACCCACTGTGTAGGACCGGGTTCGCCAACTGGTAGAGCGGTCAGGTCGAGAGCCTGATGGTTGTGGGTTCGACTCCCACCTCGGTCAATGCAGAAGTCTGACTTCTGACTTCTGACTTCTGACTTCTGACTTCTGACTTCTGACTTCTGAATGGA
>JBGQCZ010000679.1:0-3541 GCA_041495645.1 Gemmataceae bacterium
AAGGGGCTGAGCGATTCGAGGCAGGCGGCGGCAGATTCCAAATCGCGTCGCGCCCGCTCGATTCGTCCTCGGCCGCCGCGATCAAGCCGCTCGGCCCAGTCATCCACTCGGCGTTCCATGTCGCGCAGCCGGTCAGTGGGCCGCAGCAAAACTCGGCGCTCGGCCACCGCGTCCAGACGATGACGAAGCCGCTCACAAATTCTTCGCATCGAACCGCGCATCTGTTCGTCGTGAGTTTGCACGCAATCGAACACTTCAAACCGATCCGGCACGCACATTTCGGCGGCATGGCTCGGAGTGGAAGCGCGAACATCCGCGACCATGTCGGCAATGGTAAAGTCGATCTCGTGGCCCACGGCGCTGACGATCGGGATTCGCGATGAGAAAATCGCCTCGGCAACGATTTCCTGGTTGAACGCAGCCAAATCCTCGCCGCCGCCGCCGCCGCGAGCGATCACAAGCACGTCCACGTTCACGAAGCGGTTGGCCTTCCAGCGATTCACCTGACGGATGGCCAAGGCGATCTCTTCCGCGGCGCCGTCGCCTTGAACGCGAGACGGCCGCACCGCGATCTTGGTGGCCGGCCAGCGCCGACCGAGAATCTCGATCAGGTCGTGGACCACGGCCCCCTTTGGGCTCGTAATCAGGCAGATCGAGCGCGGGAATCGGGGCGGTGTCTTCTTGCGCTTTCGCTCGAAATAACCGAGGCCCTGCAGTTTCTCGCGAAGTTGACGCAATGCCAGTTCCGCCGCACCAACGCCTTTCGGGTGCATCCGCTCCACGACCAACTGGTATTCGCCGCGTGCCGTGTATACGCCAATGCGACCACCCGCCAAGACTTCCGTCCCTACTTTCGGGACAAACCCGGCCGGCAACCGTAATGCTTGAGTGCGACTCATGTAACACTTGAGGTTGGCCCTGGCGTCCCGCAGCGTGACGTAAACGTGCCCCGACGGCGGCAGGCCAACATCTACGATTTCACCTTCGACCCAAACAAAGGCAAGGCCGCGCTCCAGCGTTTGCTTGACGTCTTCCGTGAGCTCGCTGACGCTACGGACCGTTGCGCCTTCGGGCAAGAACGGATACGCTCGTGTTGTTTGTCCCATGCCTCGTCTCGGTCACTGAGGTCGTGTAGGGTGTTCAGAATTCAATTCCGCTCCATCATGTTATAGCCCGAAACGGATAGTGTACAGATAAACATTTATTGGCGTTGTTCACAGCTGGGTGAACCAGATTTTCTTGCAAGGCTGGTCTTGCAGATGCCGATGCGGCTGGGAAAAAAGTTCTCTGTGGATACTCTGTGGACATTTTCGGACATTCCACCCTTGGTTACGCACCGGCCTTGCGACGGCTGATACCCAGCCCGTCCGAACCG
This sequence comes from Gemmataceae bacterium, assembly GCA_041495645.1. Taxonomy (GTDB): domain Bacteria; phylum Planctomycetota; class Planctomycetia; order Gemmatales; family Gemmataceae; genus JBGQCZ01. The sequence goes on from JBGQCZ010000679.1 coordinate 1,376, forward strand.
TAGTCACTGCCATGATTATAGTGGATGACTGTATATTATCAAGTCCGAATCGCCAGTCACGCTGTGCGGAGGGCAAAGATTGGATGCGGATTGTACGGAACGTTAATTAGCCAATCGCAACTTACGCTTGAACGCTCGAAATTGGCCGCCCTTCGGCCTCTTGATTTGACAGGCGATCGGATCGTTCGGCTAAGACCGGTTGCGGTTCATTGCTTGCGTGATCATGCTCATTCTGAATCCTGGTGGCATCCGGGGCTTCGCTGAGGTGAATGTCCGCGAACCGGGCGCCCGTCGAGTCATAGAAAAAAATTCGATGTTCCTCGCCGGCCCAAATAGCACGCGAACGCATCAACCGTGGACCCTGCAACTCGAACAATAACCCACATATCCGGCCCGAACGGGTGATGAGCGATTCGTAAAAGGGGAACTGGCCGGCATCGAGCCGGTCGTGATCGCTTAAGAACTGCCGCACGAATCGTCGTAACTCGGATCGGTTTGGAAGAGCAACAACCGATTCCATTTCAGTTTCCTTGCCCGCCGTGGTGTCGAACGCAGTTTCCCGACGTTGCCCCGCTTGCCTCGATGCACGGATCAGTATCGGACGCGGAACGCCTGCGATCGAAGCATAATGGGCGGCTACTTGCCTATTGTGCCCGATCCTACCAGTTTTGCAACTGCCGCAGCGCTTCGTACAACGCAATGCCGACGGCGGTGGCCAAGTTGAGACTGCGGACTTTGCCGGTCGGCATGGGAATGACGAACTTGCGGTTCGCGTATCGCTCCAAAACCGACGGCGGCAAACCGCGCGATTCGCTTCCAAACAACAGACAATCGCCGTCGCGAAAATCCGCGTGCGCGTACGGCTCGCTGGCGTGGGCAGTGAAACACAAAATCCGGCCCGCGAATGACCCCTCAAATGCTTCGAGCGACAGGTGACGGCTCAAATCCACATCCGGCCAGTAATCGAGACCTGCTCGCTTGAGCTCGCGATCGTCAAGGCGGAAGCCGAGGCGGCCGATTAGATGCAGTTTCGCTCCGTTGGCGGCACACAGCCGGGCAACGTTGCCCGTATTAGGCGGTATTTCCGGTTCCCACAGCGCAACGTGAAGCATCAATCCTCCATTTTCGGATTTTAGCCGGAAGAAGGCCGGCATCCACCGACGATATCGCGAATAAGCCATAGTGGGCTCTGTGCGCGCATCGGGGAGCGGCGCTTCATGGCTGAAACCAAACCGAAACCTGTTCCATCCCAGCGGCTGGACGTTGCAGCCTTCGTTCTCCTCATTGTCGGAATGGTCGTTACGACCGCCATACTCAGCCATTCTCCGGCGGCATCCGACGACCATGTGCCTTCGAATCTCTTGGGTTGGCCGGGCGTCATGCTTGCTGAAGGCTTGTTCGAGTCGCTGGGCGTCGCGACTTACCTGCTGCTTGGGAGCTGGTTCGTTCTCGTTGTCACGCTTTTTCTTCGCCGGGACATGCTGCGGTGGTTCTTTCGTTTGGTCGGCTGGATGTTGCTGTTGCCATGCGGAGCGGTTACTGCCGATCAATTTGGCGCGATTCTGCAAAGCCCGTCGTGGTCAGGAAGCGGTGGAACACTCGGTGCGGGATTGGTGTATGTCTTGGCCGAGAATGTAGTCCCAGTTGGGCGGGTCGCGATCTTCGGTGCGGTCCTCGCATTGGGGTTGTATCTGGCTCTCGATGCGGCCATTGTTCGGCTCGCGCGTCACACGGCTCGAATGTTGCGCTGGCTCGTACGCCAGGTTACCCGTCTTCGTATTCTCCCGTCGCTCAAGCGCAAACCGTCCGAATCGCGGCAGAAAGCAAGATTTGAGACGGGGGCGCGAATAGTTGATGCTCGCCTGGTGCCGATTTCGCGTTCCACGGGCGACCTGAAACTTGCCGAAGCGACCGCAATTCCGCTCAACTTCGAACTCCCGCCGGTCAGTCTGCTCGACGATCCGGAGCCATTCCCGCACGAGCAGCACGACGAACACTTGCGGCAGACAGCGGCCCTGCTCGAAAAAACGTTCACCGATTTTGGCATGAACGTGCGCGTGGTCGGCATTCATACGGGGCCGGTCATCACCCAATACGAGATCGCGCTTGAAACCGGCCTGCGCGTAAACAAAGTGACGGTCCTTAGCGACGATCTGGCTCTCAATC
>JBGQCZ010000680.1:0-3539 GCA_041495645.1 Gemmataceae bacterium
GAACTGCTCGATTGGCTGGCAGAAGAATTGGTGAGCAGCGGTTGGAGCGTCAAGCATGCTCATCGGCTAATCGTATTGTCCACGACCTATCGCCAATCGAGCGCCGGCAACCTCGCCGGTTTCGCCGCCGATGCCGGCACGCACTTACTCTGGCGTTTTCCGCCGCGACGGCTCGAAGCCGAACCGTTGCGCGATTCGATCCTCGCCGTGTGTGGAAATCTCGACATGCGCATGGGCGGGCCGGGTTTCGATCTGTTCGAGCCGAACACCAACTACGTCAAGGTCTACAACTCGAAACAATCGTTCGGCCCGGCGGAATGGCGGCGCATGGTCTATCAAAACAAACCGCGCATGCAATTGGACGACACCTTCGGCCAATTCGATTGCCCCGACGGCGGGCAAATCACTCCCAAGCGAACCAGTTCCACCACGGCGCTGCAAGCGCTCAATCTGCTCAACGGCCGCTTCATCCTGCAGCAGGCCGGGATCTTTGCTGAGCGGGTGCGGCATGAAGCGGGCGCCGATTCGGCGAACCAAGTCAAGCGTGCGTTTCGATTGGCATTTCAACGGGATCCGGTCGAAGAGGAAATCGCCGCGGCCGTGAAGTTGGTGCAAGCGCATGGCCTCGAATCGCTGTGCCGGGCGCTACTGAATGCGAATGAATTCGTGTTTGTGCGATAAAAAACGCGGACAAGAGTGTCCGCGTTTCGTTTGTCCTAATCCCAATTTTTCACCGCAGAGGGCGCGGAGAGCACAGAGAAAAGACTTGGCCAGATATTGCTGCGGAGAACACGCTGTTTTCCGGTTTTCTCCGCGCCCTTTGCGCCCTCTGCGGTGAATCATCTCGCTCAACTGCAACCCGACGACGCTCCGCAGGTGTCGCATTTGCAACAAGCGCCGCTGCGCACCAGCGTTAGCTGCCCGCATTCCGAGCACGGGTCGCCTTCGTAACCCTTCATGCGGGCCTGACGAACTTTTTCCTCGGGCGCCACGGCGACTCCCGTGCCGGTCCACCGGCTGGGGGTCAATGGATCGAAGGCAGCGCCGTTATCTTTGCCGTTGCCCTTGGCATGGCCGTTGCCATTTCCATTGGTGTGGCCGTTTTCTGTGTCGTGCCCGTTGATCGGGTGCATGTGCGTGGTCTTGGGCGTGGCGAATTCTTTCGGCAGCGGTTTGGCCTCATCCACGACGCGCTCGGAAACGATCTCCTCGTCTTCGAACTCGTCGTCGTGATCGTGCAGGGCGTCGCCGCGCAGGTCGTCGGGCGAGACGTGGGCCAGGTCGTGGCGTGCCAGGTAGGTGATCGCCAACTCGCGGAAGATGTAGTCGATGATCGACGTGGTCATCTTGATGTGCGGGTTGCCCAATACCACGCCGTGCGGTTCGAAGCGCGTGAACGTGAAGGCGTCGACGAATTCCTCGAGCGGCACGCCGTGCTGCAAGCCGAGCGAAATGGCGATGGCGAAGCAGTTGGTCATGCTGCGGAAAGCGGCGCCTTCCTTGTGCATGTCGATGAAGATTTCGCCGAGCGAGCCGTCGTCGTATTCGCCGGTGCGCAGGTAAATCTTGTGGTTGCCGATGCGGGCCTTTTGCGTGTAACCGGCACGGCGGTCGGGCAGGCGGCGGCGGCGGGCGATGTAGCGGTGTACGATCTTCTCAGCAATCCGCACCTGCTCCGATTTCGGCTCGGCTTTTACCTCGACCTTGGCCGGCTGCTCGTCCTTCGCATCCGAAACGGAATTGAGCGGTTGGCTAAGCTTGGAGCCGTCGCGATAGAGCGCGTTGGCCTTGACCATCAGTTGCCAGCTGAGCCGGTAGGCGTTCTTCACGTCTTCGATGGCGGCGTCGTTGGGCATGTTGATGGTCTTGGAAATCGCCCCGCTGATGAACGGCTGGGCGGCCGCCATCATGCGAATGTGCGATTCAACCGACAGGAACCGCTTGCCGAGCTTGCCGCACTTGTTGGCGCAATCGAACACGGGATAATGCTCGCGCTTCAAATGCGGTGCACCTTCGATGGTCATGGCGCCGCAGACATAGGTGCTGGCCTCGTTGATCTGCTCGCGGGTGTAACCCAATGCCGTCAGCACGTCGAAGCTTGGCGAATCGATTTGCGCTTGCGAGAAACCGAGCTTTTCACGCAGAACGTCGTCGCCGATGCTGAAGCGGTTGAAGGCAAACGGCAGTTCGAAGGCCGTCGGCAGTTGCGATTCAATTTTGTCGATCACCGTCGGCGGGAAGCCCTTTTTGATGAGGTCCGCCGAATTCACGTGCGGGCAACCCTTGAGCGAACCGGTCCCGCAGCAATACTTGATCACGTCGTCGATCTGCCGCTGCGAATAGCCGAGGCGGGCCAACGCCGGCGGAACCGATTGATTGATGATCTTGAAATAGCCGCCGCCGGCGAGCTTCTTGAACTTGACCAGGGCGAAGTCCGGCTCGATGCCGGTGGTGTCGCAATCCATGACGAGCGCGATCGTTCCCGTTGGCGCGATCACCGTGACTTGAGCGTTGCGAAAACCGTGCTTTTCGCCCAGCGCCAGCATGCGATCGCTTTCGGCGCGGGCCGCGGCCAGGATATGATCGGGGCAATAGCGCGAGTCAATGCCGACCGGGCGGATGGTCAGGCCCTCGTACTCGCTGGCGGGCGAATCGTAAGCGGCGCGGCGGTGATTGCGGATCACGCGCAGCATCGACTGACGATTGGCCTCGTAACGCGGGAACGGCCCGACTTCGGCCGCCATTTCAGCGCTCGTAGCGTAGGAAGCCGCATGCATCAAGGCGGTAAGCGCTCCGCATTGGGCGCGTCCCTGCGGCGAATCGTAGGGAATGCCCTGCACCATCAGCAACGCGCCCAGGTTGGCATAACCCAGGCCGAGTGTGCGGTAGTCGAACGACTTTTGGGCGACCGGCACGCTTGGAAACTGCGCCATGTAAACCGAGATTTCAAGAATCACGGTCCACAATTGGCAGGCGTGGCGGTAGGAATCCACATCGAACCGCCCGCCCGCCGTATCGAAGAACCGCATCAAGTTGACCGACGCCAGGTTGCACGCCGTGTCGTCGAGGAACATGTACTCCGAGCACGGGTTGGAGGCGCGGATCGGCCCCGAGGCCGGCGCGGTGTGCCAGTCGTTGATGGTGGTGTGAAACTGGACGCCGGGGTCGGCCGAGGCCCACGCCGCTTCCGCCACTTCGTCCCACAGGGCCCGCGCCGGCAGCGTCTTGGTGACCTTGCCGGAGGTGCGGCCGATCAGGTCCCATTTTCCGTTCTGCTCGACGGCCTTCAGGAATTCGTCGGTGACGCGCACCGAATTGTTGGAATTCTGGCCGGACACCGTGAGGTAGGCTTCCGAATCCCAGTCGGTGTCGTAGATCGGGAATTCGATGTCGGTGTAGCCCTGTTTGGCGAACTGGATGACACGCAGGATGTAGTTCTGCGGCACCTGGGCCTTGCGCGCGGCGCGCACCTCGCGCTTCAGCGCCGGGTTTTTCTGTGGATCGAAGCACGAATCGCCGGGCCCCTCGCAGTTGAGGCA
>JBGQCZ010000681.1:0-3539 GCA_041495645.1 Gemmataceae bacterium
GATTCACCGCAATGGAATACGTCGAGCGAGCGGGGTTTGGGCCGAAGATGAAATGCACGTTTCGCCGCCGCTCTCGACGGCCGCTCATTCGCGGGTGATGAACTCGTCGAGGTTGAGCAGGACGCGGGCGACGGTGGTCCAGGCGGCGAAATCGCGGGGGTCGAGGCCGGCGGCGAACTGGCTGATTGTGAGTTTGGCGGCTTCGTCGTGGCTGATGATTGCTCGCATTGCGGAAAGCAGTTTGCCGAGGCGGGCAAGTTCGCTGCCGTTCGGATCGCGGCCGAGGCAGAGGCGAAAGGCGCTGTTGATTCGATCCGCGTCGTTGGCGTGCGGTTCGCCCATCAGCCGCGACGCCAGGCCTTGCGCCATTTCGACGAAGGCCTCGTCGTTCAGCAAGGTGAGGGCTTGCAGCGGTGTGTTGGAGCGGTTGCGGCGGGTGCAGGCGTTGACGCCGTCGGGGGCGTCGAAGGCGGCCATGGCGGGGTGCGGGGCGGAACGCCAGAAGTACGTGTAGAGGCCGCGGCGATAGCGATCGGGGCCGGCGTCGGCCTTCCAGGTTCGCGGCACTTGGGTGAAGCGGAATACACCGTCGGGTTGCGGTGGAAACACGCTCGGTCCACCAAGCTTGTGCGACAGCAATCCGGACGCGGTGAGGCCCACGTCGCGCACGACCTCGGCTTCGAGGCGCAATCGCGGCATTCGGGCAAGCAGACGGTTACGCGGATCAGTCAGCGCGAGTTCGGGCCGGGCTTTCGACGATTGCCGATATGTCGCCGAGATGACGATCAAGCGGTGCAGTTCTTTCATGGACCAATTGCATCGCACGAATTCCGAGCCGAGCCAATCGAGCAATTCCGGGTGCGATGGCGGGGTGCCTTGGGTGCCGAAATCGTTTTCGGTTTCAACGATGCCGAGTCCGAAATGCCCCTGCCAGATGCGGTTGACGGCGACTCGCGGGCTGAGCGGGTTCAGCGGAGACACGAGCCATTGGGCCAAATCGAGGCGATTGGGAAAGCGCGAGTCCAGCGTCGAGGAAACTTGCCAGATCGGCAGCCAGGACGGCGTATCCGGCATCACCGCGACACCCTTGCGCGTGAAATCGCCGCCGAGATGGATGCGCGTGTCGCGCGGCTGCGGGCGCTGCTTCAACACCAACGTCGTGGGCACATTCGGCTCCTGCGCCTTGAGTTGGCCCAACCGCGTTTCAATCTTGTTGCGCGTCTCGAACAGATGCACGTGGGCGAGACCGGCAAGCGGCGGTTGCGTGAGCCCGCCGACCGCGTGCCGGATCTTGTCCAGGTTTCGCACGAATGCGAACAACATGGCCGTCTGGCGCTCGTCGCGGCCGGCGACGGCGATGCCGAGAATGTGGTCGATCTCTTTGGGAAGTTGCGCCCGCAATTCCGGTGTGAGCTTGCCCTGCCAGGCTTCGAGGGCCGCGTCGTTGATCTTGTCCAGCGGCTTGAAGCGCTTTTCCAGTTTCGTCCGCTCGGCGTGGATCTTCTTCTTGAGGGCAACTTCCGCGGGCGTGCCGAGTTCGAAGTTCGGCTCATCGTCGTTGTTGAGAAACGCGAACAACTGGTAGTACTCGCGCTGGCTGAGCGGGTCGAACTTATGATCGTGGCATTGAGCGCAACCGACCGTCAAACCGAGGAATGCCGTGCCGGTGGTGTTGATGCGATCGTAAATCGAGTCGATGCGGAACTGTTCGAGGTCAATGCCGCCTTCCTGATTGATCGGCGTGTTGCGGTGAAAGCCGGTCGCCACGATCTGTTCGGCGGTGGCGTTGGGCAACAAATCTCCGGCCATTTGCTCGATGACGAAGCGATCGAAGGGCAGGTCGCGGTTGAGGGCGTTGATGACCCAATCGCGATAGGGCCAAATGCTGCGGGCGGCGTCGATCGAGTAGCCGTTGGAATCGGCGTAGCGGGCGATGTCGAGCCAAGAACGGCCCCAGCGTTCACCGTAGTGTGGGGATGCGAGAAGGCGATCGACGAGACGCTCGTAGGCATTCGGATGTGCATCGGTCAAGAAGGCGGTGACATCCTGGGGCGACGGCGGCAGGCCGAGCAAGTCCAAGTAGAGGCGTCGCACGAGCGTGGCCCGGTCGGCTTCGGACGCCGGTTCGATTTTCTCGCGCTGCAGGCGTTCGAGAATGAAGTAGTCGATGGCGTTGCGGCACCAGACGGAGTCTTTCAGGGTCGGCACCGCGGGTCGCTTGATCGGCTGGAACGCCCAGTGATCGAGTTTCTTCGAACGAGGAATCGGCTCGGCCGCAAGAGCGGCAAAAGGAGTTACCAGAAGAGCAATAAGAACAAGCCGAAATCTCATGGCGGAGTCCTGAGACGAACCGCAGGCGGGTAGGGACAGGATACCACGATGAGAAGCCGGCGACAAACGAATTGACCCGCTCGCGGCCTTACTGGCTCGCAAAGCCGCAAGCTGCTGGATCGCCACGGTCCGGTGCTCCAATGCAACAAAAAGCAACATTTGACTTCCCGCTCGCACGCGTTGGTTTTGACGTAACTCGTTGCCCCGACCAAACTTCCCACCCGCGCGACATGCTCGCAATAAAATAGTTACATTTGTTGCATTCGCCTCGAAAGGGTTGCCGCACGCCGCGATCAGCAAGACTTGGAGTGACTGGAACACGATCGAACCCTCCGAGATGCGCGCATGAAAAACGCCCGGTCTCATCGACAACTTAAGTATACATAAGTATATATATCGGTGCAAGCCCAACAATCGCCCGCCCGCAGGGTCGAAAGCGTCTCGTCCTAAAATCCTAAAGCGGCGACAGGTCGCACCCACTCCAAAATCCCAAGGCGTCAACTCCGCACTGCTTTAGGATTTCGGAGTGCGGTGACCTGTCACCGCCTTAGGATTTTGGGATGCGCACTTGCGCGGTCGCGCTCTGCTGCGCGGCGGGGGCGGCATGGTCGATCCGGGCCAGCAGGAATTGCTCGACAAACGCCCATTTGTGTTGCTACTTGCATTCTTGCCGACGCAATGCAACAATCCCCACCAAATAAACCGGTTACGTCGGCGATCCTCAATGGCGAAGAAGAAACGTACTTCGAAGAACGGCGGAGCGAAACCATCGCCTTCACCCGCCGAACCGGCGCCGCCTCCGCCCCCTCCGTCTATTCACGAGGGCGAGTTGTCTTCGGAACTCTCGGGAGCGGTCGATTATGGCCCCGAGATTAGCGAAGCCCAAGCTGTCACCCGGCGGCAAGCGGGATTGGATATTGTGGTGCGTGGGACCGATCGGGCGGCAAATCGCCGTTTGGCTGGTAAGATTGAGAGTGCGGTGGGCGATGCGATCCCGCATTTCCCCCATCGCGCGGCCGGGGCGTACGCCTTGCCGCATTGGCAGCAGAAATCACGATCGCCGGCGGGCCATTCCTTTTACGAGACTGACAACTTCAAGGCGAGGAAAAAGCCATGAAGTACTACACGCCGGAACTGCTCGAACGCTTCGCCTCCGATAACGAGCAAATTGCCCTCGCCGCGCAAGACGAACTGGAAGAGCGCTCCGA
>JBGQCZ010000682.1:0-3535 GCA_041495645.1 Gemmataceae bacterium
CCAGGGTTGAATGCAGCCGGGCTCTGCGAACCCGGTCCGGCCTCGCAGAGGCCGGCTATAGCGATCAAAACTGTACCGCCGTCTGATTCCGTTCGATCTTGCTCTCTGCGTGGCCGACGAATAGTCTAAATCCTTTGTGGGAGCGATCCACCAATTCCAGTGAAGGGAACCCGAGCATGGCCCGCAAACGCACGATGAACCGCATGGCAATGCGCACCGAATTCGATGAGGAAGAGCGCACAACCGAAGAAGAAGAAGAGAAAGACGAAGACGAAGACGAAGATGAAGAAGGCGATGACGACGAAGAGGCAGACGGGGACGATGAGCCCCCAGCGGAAGCGGCCGGCGATGACGATGAGGAAGCCGAGGTAAAGCCGAAGAAGAAACCGAAAAAGAAAGTGGTCGTGAAGGCCCCGCCAAAGCCGCGCGCTCGCGCTTCCAAGGTCGTGCGCATGAAAGTGGTCTGGGGAGTATTTAACAACTCCAACCAGCAGGTGGAAACCTTCCCGTTTCCGGAGAAGGCCGACGCCGATGCGAAGGCGGCCAAGCTGATGGCCGATAAGAAAGCCACGCATTTCGTGCAGCCCGTGAAGCAGCCGTTGGAAGAGAAAGAAAAAGACGACAAGGAAAAAGAAAAAGAGAAGGAAAAGAAGAAATAACCGAGCCGCTTGGGGCTTTGCGCTCGGCGCAAAGCTCCAAGCGATAGATTGCAGCGGCTGATCGCTACTGCACTACCTGTTTCTCGCGTTGCAAATCTTCGATCTGCTTCAGTTTCTTGCCAATAAACAAGACGTTGGGCAGCTTGATCTCGTGCGTGGTCGCGCCCGAGGTTCGCACCGTCAAGTCTCCTGAGCCCAGTCCGAGCACCCAGTGCCGGAACAAATCGTCGCGGTGCTTCTCGATTGACATGCCCATCGTGTCGTATGCCTTTTCGCCGCCGCCGACCTCATCGCACACCTTCATCTGGCCGGCTTGGAAGGTGATGTAAATCTGGCGGTCGAAGACGAACATGGTGACGAGCCACATGATGAACAACACAGTGGAAATGAACAAGTAGCCCGCCATGCCGACGAAGATGTGCAACACGCCAATTGCGTAGAAAATATCGTCCCACAAATCGGCCAAGCGGAGAATGACCGCCAACAACACGATGCTGATAATGGTAATCACCGACCACAACCCACGAAGCGGAACGTTGGTGATGATGATCACGATCAACAACACGCTGCAAAATACCGCGCCCATCCAGTTCCGATGAGAAATTCGGGGTGGCCGCTTCCGGTCTTCCTTTTTTTTGTCGTCCCGGTATTTGTCCAGCACATTGTCCATTTCAGGACCACTGTTTGGGCTGGACAATCTGTAATCTGTCGATCCCTCGATCGCTTTTACTTGCGCATCGGCCGGCACGTGAAGTGCACGCGTGTTGTCAATGAGCGAAATCAGGGTCAACAAGAAACCGAGGGCCCAGACCGGCCACCAGTAGAAGAGGCTGGAGTGACTGTAGATGCGGATGATCGTTGACATATGCGGAGCGGGAGCCGGAGGCGTCGGAGAACTCGACATGGTGGCGCTGCCTTCCAGAAGGAACAGGGTTAGCGTGCCGGACCGTGCCCGGCTCGGCGAACGTCAACGAGTCATTCGTTCGCCCGAGCAAAGGCTTTAGGTCGTGCTGAGGCTCAACAGTAGAGATGGGAAGAGATTCCGTCAAGAATAGGCCGTCGGCGGAAAGCCGAAATCGTCGCCCTTGCTTTAGGGGACCATGGACGAAAACGCCGTCACCTTGGTCTTAATGTTGAAAGCCTGGTGACAACTATTACACGTATTGGCGAGTTGCGAAAGCCCGGCGCGGCTTTTCTCCAGGTCGCGGGCGGTGAGGGTGCGGGCGAAATTGCCGGCTGCGTCTCGCAGCTCCGTGGCGGCCTTCATCCAGTTATCTTGGCCCGGGTTCTTCGGCGGGCGCATCATCAGTAGGTTTCCCGATTCGGCGATCAGCAACGCCTGGCCGCGGGCGAAGTTCCAACCGTCGGCATCCAATTCCCTGTTTTTCAGCAACTTTTCCAATCCCTGAAAATTGGCCTGATTGATTCCTTCCATAATGAGCTTTGTCTCGGCGACGGGCACGAGCCGCGGCGGGGCCTTCGGCTTCGCAGCCATCGGCTGCTGCGACGCGGCAGGCCTCACAGAAAACAGAATACCGGCAATCGTCACATACAAGACAACTCGCGTAGCACTCATGGTTGGTTTCTCTCGATTGAATGTTTGTCGACCGGTTCGGGCAGTTGAACCTGAACCTCGCCGTCCTCAACGCGTATGGCATAACAGGCGACGCCCATCCGTGGGTTGTCGGCCCAAGCCCCGTCCTTGAGTCGAAAACGCCAAAAATGCCACGGGCAGGTGACGTTGCCGTTTTCGACGAACCCGCTGCCGAGCGATGCGCCCATGTGCGGGCAAGTATCGTCAATGGCGAAGATTTTGCCCTCGATCAAGAAAACCGCCACCGGCCGGTCATCGACGTAAAACGTCCGGCCAAACCCTTCGGCCAGGTCGCTCATCTTGCAGACGGAACGAAACTCTGGCATTCGTTATCCTTTAATACGAAAACGGCCGCTCAACTTGCGCCAAGTCCGCACATTGAAAAGTTGGTAGTATTCTAGCAGATGGCCTTCCGCGTGCCCGATTGAGAAGTCGACATGCTTGAAATCGAGGTTAAATACCGCGTTGCTGAATTTCAGCTGATCGAAGATCGACTGCGGTCGTGGAAAGCAGCACTTGCCGAGGACCGGCACGACGCCGACGCGTATTACAACGCCCCGCACCGCGACTTTGCCAAAACCGACGAGGCCCTGCGCGTCCGTCGCATCGGCGAGCGGAATTTCATCACCTACAAGGGCCCGCGCATCGACAAGACCACCAAGACCCGGACCGAAATTGAAATCCCGCTTGCGGACGGCGCCGAGCCGGCCGACGGTTTTGAGCGCATCCTGCAAGCGCTTGGGTTCCGAGCCGTCGCCGTGGTCCGAAAGCACCGCCGAGTGTATGAACTGAAGCGAGAAGTTTTCGAGATTGACGTCTGTTTGGACGAAGTTGACAACGTCGGTCGCTATGTCGAAGTCGAGATCGTCGCGGACGAGTCGGTCCTGGATACGGCGCGAACGGTGCTCCTGAAATGCGCCGCGGACCTGGGGCTGGTCGAAGCCGAGCGGCGGTCGTACCTCGAACTACTACTCGCGAAATCGCCCAAGTGAAGTTCGAGTCCGTGCCCATGTCTCTACTCGCGGTTTTTCCGACCATCGCCGGCATCCGCAGCGCCGTGGCCGAAGCACGCCGTGGTGGCCGCCGCATCGGCTTCGTGCCGACAATGGGTGCGTTGCACGACGGCCACGTCCGGCTCATCGAGACGGCTCATGGCGAGACCGATTTCGTAGTCGTGTCGATTTTCGTGAACCCGACGCAGTTCGGGCCGAAGGAGGACTTTCCCAATTACCCGCGGACCCTCGATGCCGATCTTGTGTTGTGTGGGAAAGCCGGCGCGGCA
>JBGQCZ010000683.1:0-3526 GCA_041495645.1 Gemmataceae bacterium
AGCCAGCCAAACTGACCCACCCTACGAGACAAAGGCCGTCACCGTGGATTGGTCTAGTTTTCAGTCCAACATCAGGCAACCCAAACGCGGACGCCGGCGACCACCTTCGTTCACTTCTTCTTGATCATCAAGCCGCCGTCCGTCTTGTCGCCCTTTTTTGAGATGATCTCGTAACCCAAATCATTCGTCTTCAGCAACCCTTCCAACACTTCCTCGATTGGTTTGTCCTTGGCCGAAAACGTCATGCGGCTGTTGAATGAAACGCCGGTGCCGTTTTTGAGTTCGATCTTGCCCAGTCCGGCATCGTCCATGGCGGAAACCAATTCAGCCAGACAATCGCGAAGGAACAGGTTTTTCCAGTCCACCGTGACCTTGACTTTGAGCCGTTCGGTGCGGGTCTTGGTCGCGGCGGGCGTCTCTTTGTCGGCGGCCAATGCCGGAATGACCATCAACAACGCCATCGCCGCGCCGCCAATCCAATAACGCATTTTCGCGCTCCACTCAGGATTCGCCTAGATCGTACCAATAACTCCTTTGTACTGCGAAAACACAGCTTCTCCAGCTTGTTCTTATCGGAAAAACAAGGCCTGCGGTTGTGGTTAGTTACGCCCAAATTCAATAGAATGACTAGACAATTTTTTCACGGAACAACGCGACGACAAGGGGTCGTCGGCCGAGCTAGTCCCGAGCCGAGGATGAGTGCATTGCCGGATAATCTTCCCCCACCCCCGCCGCAGGAACCGCCGGCTAACGGGGTTGCCCCGCAAGACCGCTTCGAACCGCTCAACATCACCGACGAGTTGCGGGACAGCTACCTCACGTACGCCATGAGCGTGATCGTCAGCCGGGCCCTGCCCGACGTGCGCGACGGGCTCAAGCCGTCGCAGCGGCGCATTCTGGTGGCGATGAACGACTTGAATCTTGGTCCGGCTTCGGGTCGCATCAAGTGCGCCAAGATTTGCGGCGACACCAGCGGCAACTACCATCCGCATGGCGAATCCGGCGTTTATCCGACTCTCGTTCGCATGGCCCAGGATTGGAACCTGCGCCACGTGCTGGTGGACAAGCAGGGCAATTTCGGCTCGCAGGCCGGCCTGCCGCCCGCCGCCATGCGTTACACCGAAGCGCGGCTGTCGGCCGTCGCCGCCGAAATGCTCGCCGACCTCGAACGCGACACCGTCGATCTCATTCCAAACTACGACGGCCGCCGCCTCGAACCGACCGTTCTTCCGTGCAAGTTTCCCAACCTCCTGGTCAACGGCTCCGATGGCATCGCCGTCGGCATGGCCACGGAAATGCCGCCGCACAATCTGCGCGAAGTTTCCGATGCGCTCATCAGGCTCATCGACGAACCCGAAGTCGGCATTCCGGAATTGATGGCGATCGTTCCCGGCCCGGACTTTCCCACCGGCGGCACCATTTGCGGCCGGCAGGGCATCGTGGACGGCTATCTGACCGGCCGCGGCAAGATCATCCTCCGTGCCAAGGCCGACGTGGTCGAGGAAGGCAACCGCAGCCAGATCATCATTCGCGAAGTGCCCTACCAGGAAACGCGCAACCGGCTGAACGAAAAGATCGCCGAACTAGTCAAGGACGAGCGGATCAAGGACATTTCGGCCGTGCGCGACGAATCCAGCGCCCGCACCGGCGAACCGGTGCGCATCGTAATCGACCTGAAACGCGGGGCCGATCCGCAGCTGGTGCTCAATCAACTCTACCAGTTCTCGCCGCTGCAGCGCACGGTCAGCCTCATCATGCTCGCGCTGGTAGACGGCCGCCCGCGTACGCTCAACCTCAAGCAAATCATGGAGGAATTCCTGCGCCACCGGGTGCAGGTAGTCCGCCGGCGGACCGAGTTCCTGCTCCGCGAAGCCAAGCGACGCGGGCATGTGCTCGAAGGGCAATTGATCGCTGTTTCCTCGCTGGATGAAGTCATCCGTGTTTGCCGCACGGCGCCAAGCCGCGCCGACGCCAAGCAGCGCTTGCAGGATATGGAAGTGGCCGCCGCGGTTCTGAAAAAGGCGCTCAGCGATGACGGTTTCGCAGCGCTGCAGAAAGAACTTGGGACGCTGAACGTCTATCGCATGACCGAGGCGCAAGCCGACGCCGTGGTGCGCATGCAACTCGGCCAGTTGGCCGCCCTGGAACGCGACGAAATCCTCAAGGAATACGCCGACCTGCGAAAACAAATCGTCGCTTACGAGGAATTGTTGTCGAGCGAGGCGAACATTCTGGCGGTGATTCGCAAAGATCTGCAAGAAATGCGCGACAAATACGGCGACGAGCGGCGCACGCATTTCAGCGAAGATGAAGGCTCCGTCGACCTCGAAGAGTTGATCCCCGAGGAAACCAACGTCGTCACGCTGAGCCACAACGGCTACATCAAGCGCTTGCCGATCAACACCTACCGCAGCCAGCACCGCGGCGGCAAGGGCGTGTCCGGCGGCAATACCAAAGACGACGATTTTATCGAACATTTCTTCGTCGCCTCAACCCACGCCTACCTGCTCTGCTTTACCAATCGCGGGCAGGTTTACTGGCTTAAGGTTTATCAAATTCCGCAAGCCAGCCGCACCAGCGCCGGCCGTTCCATCGCCAACGTGCTGTCGCTGCGCAGCGAGGAGAAGATCACCAGTGTGATTCCCGTGCGCAAGTTCGAGGGCGATCAATACTTGATGATGGCCACCAAGCGCGGGTTGGTGAAGAAGACGGCGCTCGAGGAGTACAGCCGGCCGCGCGCCGGCGGCATCATCGGCATCAATCTCGAAGACGGCGACTCGCTGATCGACGTGGTCTTGACGATACCCCGCGACGAGGTCGTGCTTTCCTCGCGGCACGGCATGGCGATCCGCTTCAGCGAATCGGACGCGCGGGCCATTGGCCGGGCCACAAGGGGCGTGAAGGGCATCAACCTGGCCGAAAACGATGAGTTGGTCGGCATGGTCGTGACCGATCCCCAAGGCTTTCTGCTCACTCTGTGCGAGAACGGCTACGGCAAGCGCACACCGTTCGGCGCGAATACCAGCGACGACGAAGCGGAAACCGAGGAGCCGGAAGAATCACCACCGGAGACACCGGAACCGCCCGAGGCCGAGCAACCCGAGGGCGATGAAGAAGCCCCGAAGGATCGAAGCAGCATGCGCTATCGCAAGCAGCGCCGCGGCGGTAAGGGCCTGCGCGATATTCGCACCACCGACCGCAACGGCCCCGTGGTCGGCATCCTTTCCGTCCGCGATTCCGACGACATCATGCTGATCACCACGCAAGGCATGGTCAATCGCACGCACGTCAGCGAGATTCGCCTCGTCGGCCGCAACACTCAGGGCGTGCGGGTGATGAACCTGAACGAAGCCGACAAGATCGCCTCGCTGGCGAAAGTGGCCCGCGAGGAGATCGACGAAACCGCTGTCGAGCCGCCTCAACCCGCTTCGTAAAGAGTCTTGCAGGGTGGGTCGAGTCCGGGCGCCCAGGGCCGGGCGAGGCCCAACCAGATGTTGAATGCGGGAATTTAAAATTTTATAACAAA
>JBGQCZ010000684.1:0-3524 GCA_041495645.1 Gemmataceae bacterium
AGCATTCGGCATTGGCGAATGATGACTGCCGCAGCAGCGGTCTATGCGCGTCGGACAGTTTTTGTTCGCGTTCGCGCTTCAGCAGTTCATCCTCCAGATGTTCGAAGACATCGACGCCCTTCTTGAGCAATTCCTGCATTCGCTTCTTTGAGGCGTTGCGTTCGATCTCTGGAAGTTGCGAGTTGTGTGTGGTCTGGCTCTCCTTGCCGGCTTGGAACCAATAACAGCGTCCCAGCAGGAATTGCGAATTCGCCGCCTCGTCACTGTTGGGAAATTCGCGCAGCGCGCGGGCCAGATGCGTTTCGGCCTTGAGCCAGTCGCGGCTCTTGTAGGCGATATGGCCCAACAAATACGCCGAACGCTCGGCGGCCTCGTGATCGGTTTCGCGAATGCTCGGATCGAGGTTCTTGGCCAGTTCTTCTGAAATCTGTTCGAGCTTGCGTTGTTGTTCCTCGCGGGTGGGAGCCGGTTCGTCGAGCATCAACAGCGCCAATTCGTGCCGTGCCTTTGCCTGGCATGGATGGCCAGCCTGCAGACACGACTTGTAGCCTTCGATGGCTTTCTCGCGTTCGTTCAAATGATCGTGCGCGACGGCCTTGTAGTACATGACTTCGCCTTCGATCTTGCCGTCGGTGGACAACTTCAGCACGCGATCGAGTAATCCGACGGCCGTCTGCAGGTCTTCTTTCTCGCTGCAACGCACGGAGTATTTGGCGGCCTTGAGGAGCCACTCGGCCTGTTCGGCGGGCGGCCGATCGGCGGTTGCGGCCTCCGTGGCGAGCGTGGTGGCGAGACGGAATTGCTTGTTGGCTTCCTCGAGCGCGTGTTCGGCGGCCTGGCCCGAGAGCTTCTTGGCGTCGGCCTGGAGATTGACGCCCCACGAGGCGGCCGTGGCGGCGGCGAGTTCGCGGCTGCGGCCCGGACCGGAGACGCGGGTCAGCAAATCGGCCATCTTGCCGGCCGAGGCGAAGTCGCCGGCCATGCGGAAATCCTGGCAGGCCTTTTCGACAAGCTGCCGGGCTTGCGCCAACGGATAGAGCGAATTGCGATAGTCGGCCGGTTTGCGAACGTCCTTGAGCGCTTCCTCGAAGTACGCGGCGGCGCGTGGCCGGCCGGTCGCATCGGCCAATTGCATTTCCGCCAGGCGCAATTGCGTGGCTTGCGCCGCCTCGCCATTCGAACCTTGCGCTTCGTTCCAGGCCTTGCGGGCGTCGTCCGCCCGCCCGGCCTTCCAGTAGCAATAGCCGAGTTCGTACGCGATCACGCCCTTGTCCACGGGCGGCTTGGACTTGGCACGAAGTTGTTCCCATGCCTGCGCCGCTTGCGCATAGCGATGATTCGCCTGCTCGCAGCGGGCCACCAGCACGCGCGAAGAGTCGTAGATTTCCGGCGAATCGGTGGCGCGAATCTCCTGGAGCGCTTCAAGAGCGTACTTCATTTCATTCTTGCGCAGATGCAAGTCCGCCAGTCGGTAGTACGCCTGAGCGCGGATCTTGAAGTCGTTCGGGCCAATCAGCTGAATCTGGGCCTTAGTGGCGGCGATGGCCTCGGCAAGATTGGGCTCGGGCGAGTTCGCGTGAATTTCCGCGATGATTTGCCAACGCTCGGCCGGGAATTCCGCGTCGTCGGCCTTCTGCAGTTTTTCCAAGACCAGCTTCGGGTCGGCGCCGGTTCGATGCAGCGCTTTGGCGAGCCGGAACGCCAACCGGGGCTGGTCGGCTTCGGCTACACCCCCCAGTTCGGCCTGTTCGAAATGCTTGCGGGCTTCCTTCCAATCGGCTTCCGCATCGCTCGATTCTTCCGCCTTGCGGACATGGGCCCAGCCCAGGAGGAAGTGCGCTTCGCCGACGAATTGCGGGAACTTCGAACCCGAGTCGAGTGCCTTGCGGCCGAGCGTCATGGCCCGCGTCACATCGGGCGTGCCACGCGACAGTAAGTTGCGCATCTCGTTGAGATCGCGTTGGATGCGATCGCCGTCGGCGGGCCGCCAATAGGGCCGGCCGATCCAGACCGCGGCCAGAGCGACGAGTCCAAGAAGGAACACGGGCCACGGCCAAACGATGCGCGGCTGCCGCGGCGCGGGCGGATAGTATTGCGGCCCCGGCGGCTGGGTGTAAGCCGGGTCGTTCGGCGGAAAACCGTGGGCCGATTGCGTGGCCATTAGCGAACCCATCCCTGGGTCGGCGAAAGCAAGACCGTCGCCCGCGCGTCCGCGCAGGGAAACGACGGGCCTATCGTCGCACTCCAACGAGGGGTTTTGGCACATTTCGGCGAACCCGTCAAGGCCAAGCGGACCCGGCGAAACGGGTCGGATGGGGTGCACCCCGCCACTCGCACTTGACTCGATTCGGCCAAGCGGCTATCGCCCAAACTCCGATCGGGGAGGAGACATGGGGCGATCCGCGCGCTGGATGGCAATCGCGATCGTCGCGGCCGGACTGACCGGCTGCGTCGAGCGCCGCTTCCTCGTCGAGTCCAACCCCGCCGGCGCCGCCGTTTTCGTCAACGGGGATTTCAAAGGCACCACGCCCGTCAGCGTCCCGTTCACCTACTACGGCAAATACGAGATTACCCTGGCCCGCGACGGCTTCGACACGCACAGCTTCTCGACTCAGCTGCGCCGGCCCTGGTTCGAATTCTTCCCGTTGGATTTCTTCGCCGAAAATGTCTACCCGCTGCACCTGCAAGACAACCACCGCTTGCATTTCGACTTGCAACCGCTGACCCAACAACGCGCCGAAGATGTGCTCAACCAAGCCAACGGCCTGCGCCAAAAAGGCCTGGGCATCGGCAACGATCAAATTCCCATCGACAACTAAACCGGTCTGTCAACCGGAAGAGAACCCCAAAGAGCACAAAGGCCTTAGGCCGTAGCCGCAGGCTTTAGCCTGCGCGGGAGCCGCAAACCCCAGGGACGCGGGCTCCAGCGCAGGCTAAAGCCTGCGGCTACGGCCTGCGGCTACGGCCTGCGGCTACGGCCTACGGCCCTTTGTGCTCTTTGGGGTTCTCACGTGACGCCCCTGAATTCGGGCTACGAGCGCGCCCCCAAATAGAACCCCACATAGAACACAACACCCAACAAAACCGCGGCCGCCGACGCGATGCCCGCGCCGATCAGCAACCATTGCTTCCTTCCCTGGCTGCGAGCCTCGTCGAATTGCCGCACCGCCGTCGCCACCTTGGTCACCTGCCGGCGCGCTACGGCATGCTCCGGGTCGGTCTCCAGCACGTTCAGATAGGCCCACACCGCATCGCCCAGTTCACCCGCTTTCAAGGCCGCGTCCGCCTTGCTCAACTGCTCGTCGAGATTGCTCATAAAGTCCACCAACATCGTCAGGTCCGCACGGCAACGCGGGCACGGCGTCGCCGCCGGCTCCAGCGTTTTCTTGCACATGGGACAGGTCAGCATGAACACTCTCCGTTTAGCCGCGAGGGGAGCTTGGCGACCCGAGCGCGGACGGGGGGCCAAGCAACCCACGCCGCGAAACGAAATAAAAACAACAAGGCGTGAATCAGCAGCGCGG
>JBGQCZ010000685.1:0-3522 GCA_041495645.1 Gemmataceae bacterium
AATAGAGTCCATAGCCCAAATCAAACCACAGCTTGGGCACGGTGGACGAGCCGTTGTCGCCGATGAGCACACGCGGCACCTGGGTGACGTCGGCAGGGGCCGGCGCGACGATGATTGGGGCCCCCAGATTGACTGGGTCATTCGGCGGCGGCGTCTGCGCCCAGATCGCGTTGGCGCCGACCAGGGCCAACGTTGCGGCGAGCATCATGCGCAGGTTCTTCATGTGATCCTCGTCCACGTAGTTCGATCAGCGGTCCCCGAGGCACGCGGGAACGGCTTCCCGGCCACGCCTGACGGGCTCCGGGCGGGACTGATCCGATACGTCAGAAGGATGTATCGGCAAGACGCGTAATCCAAATGAGACCGAACTTGCGGTTTTTACCACTTCCGGGGAATTGATCGTTTCTGCCGGGAAAGACGCGCAGACTGAATATGACAATGATGCCGCCGGAGTCTGGGAGGCCGCGTGTCCTCAGGCCGCCACACTGATCCTCCGAAAACTACCTGTTTGTCACTTGGAAAAGTGTAAGGCCGTCAGGCCGCCAACGCCGGCGCGCCCGAATGTGGTGCCTCAGAAATGCCTGTAGGCTGCATGATTTTTTGCAATCAAATAGCAGGTGCTGCTGAATGGAGTTTACTTTTTCTCTTCGCCCATCTTGACAACAGGGCTCGGATACACCAAAATACTAGTGACTGAGATTCAGTCTCATTAGCAACCCGCTGCTGGCCTTAACCGGATCGACTGAATTGAGTACCCTTGTCTTGCCTCTCGAATGCTTGGCGCCTGGCGAAATGGCCATTGTTGAAGATGTGCACGGCGAACCGGGATGGGTCTGCCGCATGGCGGAAATGGGCATCCGTAACGGATCTTGTGTGCAGATCGTGCAACCGGGCAGCCCGTGCCTGCTTGATGTTTCGGGTTGTCGCCTATGTCTCCGCGGTGATGAAAACACGCGCATTTTTGTTCGGCCCGTGGTTTGACCATTCCTCCCTATTTTGTCATGCCCACTCTCGATCAGTTGCTGAAGGGGGAACGAGCAACCGTTACCTCGTTATCGGGCGAGCCGGCGCTGGTGCAGCGCCTCCTCGAGATGGGGATTTTCGAGGGCGAAGAAATTGAGGTCATCACGCTGGCCCCACTTGGCGACCCGATGGAAATCCGTTGCGGCGATAGCCGCCTGAGTCTCCGACTTCGGGAAGCGCAGGGAATCCAAGTTCATCGCTTGCCCAAACTCTGACCGCGTTTCCTCATGCAATCCAAAACCGTGACCGTGGCGCTGGTCGGCAACCCGAACACCGGGAAGACGACCTTGTTCAACGCGCTTTCCGGTCTGCGCCAGCGGGTTGGCAATTATCCCGGCGTCACGGTCGAGATGAAAAAAGGCCGGGCGAGTTGCGGCGGGATTGCCTTCGAACTGATCGACTTGCCCGGCACTTACAGTCTGGCCGCCCGAAGCCCGGATGAGATGGTGGCCGTCGATCTGCTGCTTGGCCATTGTCCCAACGAACTGCGCCCGGATGTGATTCTCGCAATCGTCGACGCCTCCAATCTCGAACGCCATCTTTACCTCACCACGCAGTTGCTCGAACTCGGTCTGCCATTGGTGATCGCCTTGAATATGCTCGACGTGGCCAAAGGGCAGGGGATCCGCATTGATGCCGAGCGGCTGCAAAAGCAACTTGGCATCCCGGTCGTTCCCATTCAAGCCAACAAAGGCATCGGCTTCGACAAACTCAAGGAAGCGCTGGCCAACGCCGTTAATTCTCCAGAGACTGCGGCGAAACCCGTCTTCCCGGAAGCCTTCGAGAACGAAGTTTCCGGATTGGCGAAAACCCTGGACGGGGTCGAGCGATTTCTCGTTCGCCGCCTGTTGCTGGACGTGGACGGATACGTCAAGCAGCGCGTCGTCGCTCAAAAAGGGGAGGGGACCGTCGCTCAACTCCCGGAAACGCGGCAGCGCTTGGCCGGCGTCGGTTGCCCGATCCCAGCTATCGAAGCCCGCGTTCGCTACGGCTGGATTCGCGAGCGTCTGGCCGGCTGCATCGAGCGCCCGGCCCAGCGCCCAGTGACTTGGACCGACCGCATCGACCGAGTCCTCACACACCGCATTTGTGGCACACTTGTATTCCTCCTGGTGATGTTCCTGGTCTTTCAGGCGATCTTTACCGGGGCGCAACCGATCATGGCGCTCATTGGCTCGGCCATGGACCTGCTGGGCGACGCAGTGGGCTCGCTGCTGCCCGCCGGGCCGATCAAAAGCCTGATCGTGGACGGCATCATCAAGGGCGTCGGCAGCGTGGTAGTGTTCATTCCGCAAATCTTGATTCTGTTCGCCTTCATTGCGGTGCTGGAAGATTGCGGCTATATGGCCCGGGCTGCGTTCCTCATGGACCGGCTGATGGCCCGTTGCGGGCTGAGCGGGAAGTCGTTCATTCCCATGCTCTCGTCAGTCGCCTGTGCCGTGCCGGGGATCATGGCCACGCGCGTGATCGAAAACCGTCGCGACCGGCTAGCCACCATCCTGGTCGCTCCGCTCATGAGTTGCTCGGCCCGGTTGCCCGTCTATCTCCTTTTGATCGCGGCGTTCATCAAACCGGGCCGGCCCTGGTGGGTCGAAGGGCTGACCATGTTCGCCATGTACGGCATCGGCCTGGTGACCGCGCCGCTGGTGGCCTTGCTGCTCAAACGCACGCTGCTGCGCGGCGAAACACCACTCTTCGTGATGGAAATGCCGGTATACAAATGGCCGTCGTTTCGCACGGTGCTGCGGCGCTTCCTGGAAGCCGGTTCATCGTTCGTGCGGCGGGCCGGCACGCTGATCCTCGCGAGCATGATTCTGGTTTGGGCGCTCATGTATTTTCCGCGCAGCGACGCCGATGGCAGTCGTTTCGACTTGAAGGTCGCGGAACTCGACGATCGCATGGATTCGCTAAATGAAGAAATCAAGCAAGCGCCCGATCAGGACAAGCCCGCGCTCGAAAATCAATTGGATGAGTTGGAAGCGAAGCGGAACAGCGAGTACGGCAACTGGAAACGGCAGAGCTTTCTGGGCCGGACCGGCAAGGCCGTGGAGCCGGTCGTGAAGCCATTGGGTTGGGATTGGCGAATCGGCATGGCGGCGATCGCCAGCTTCCCGGCCCGCGAAGTGGTCGTTGGCACGCTCGGCATCATTTACAACCAGGGCGACGTGAAGACCGAGGATATCCGCGGCGCGCGCGACCCCGGCGAAACCAAGCTCGGGCAGGCTCTGAAAAATGCCACGTGGGACGACGACCCGTCGCGCAAGGTATTCACGGTTCCCACGGCCCTTTCATTGATGGTGTTCTTTGCGTTATGCTGTCAGTGTGCTTCGACGCTGGCCGTGATCCGGCGCGAAACCAAGAGTTGGGCCTGGCCCGCGTTCACGTTCGCCTACATGACCAGCTTGGCCTACGTGGGGGCGCTGCTGACCTACCAGATTGGCACGCTGATCGTGGGGTGATTCATGCCCGATATTCAACTCGTGGCGGTGTGGCTGATCG
>JBGQCZ010000686.1:0-3514 GCA_041495645.1 Gemmataceae bacterium
GTAGTCTCCGCCGCCGCCGACTTGTGTTCAACTTTCTTGCCCGAAAGCTTGCTTTTTCTTGCCAGACCAAAGTTGCAGATTTTTACTTTTTACCTCAGTCCGGGCACGCAACAGCGATAATCTGGAATGGGGACATGTCCGAATTCGCATCCGACCGGTGGCGCTTTGAGGAGGTTGCAATGCCCAAGGTCCTGTTGCACAAGCGAATCATCGCGGACGATAACCTGGTTCTCGAAGCCGAGCGTAAAGTCGAGTTGCCGATCGATCCAGTCGTTTGGCTTCAACTCTACAACACGGAGTGGAGCGCGCCGGATTGGGACGACAGCGACGACACGGTCGAAGCAATTGCATTGGATCTGAAAACCAGGCAAATTCATTGTTACATGCCGCTGGTCGATTTTCGCCCTGAGAGAAGCGGCGGCGATTGGACGGAGGCCGACATTCGGGAACGATTTCAGGATTGGGCGATCACTCGGATACTCCGGCGCCGGACCGTTCGCAAACGAAGCCATGTGGCGAGCAATCGGGCAAAACGACGGAGGGCTAAGTAGTGTGCGGCCGATTCACGATGCGCGCGAATCTCAAGACGGTTGCCGGACTTTTCGACGTGCCCGAGCCACCCCCAACGGTCAAGCCGCGCTACAACATCTCCCCATCACAGACCATCGTGTCCATTCGCCC
This sequence comes from Gemmataceae bacterium, assembly GCA_041495645.1. Classification (GTDB taxonomy): domain Bacteria; phylum Planctomycetota; class Planctomycetia; order Gemmatales; family Gemmataceae; genus JBGQCZ01. The sequence continues at coordinate 682 of JBGQCZ010000686.1, forward strand.
AACCGAGGACGCATCGAACCAATGGGCGTTGCTGCGCTGGGGTCTAGTACCGCCTTGGGCCACCGATCCCAAGATCGGCTACAAGATGATCAACGCCCGGTCCGAAACCTTGGCCACGAAGCCATCGTTCCCGTCGGCGTTCAAGCGACGGCGATGCATTATTCCCACCGATGGGTATTACGAGTGGAAGGCGAACGGCAAGCAGAATCAGCCTGAATGCCAACCCTGACACCGCTTCTCAAATGTCAGTTCTTCGCAGATATCAAAGCCAGCGGCAGCTCTCTTGCGCGACAAGGATTTCTACTTTCGTTCGGTTCCACTCGGGGTAAGATGACGACGGGCAGGTATGGCGTTCAGAAAGACTGGATTGAGGGGAAAGCACGATGCGCGAGCTGGGCACGTTCGTGGTGGTGTATCCGTGCTGGGCACTGGTCCGCAAGGACTCGTTCACACGCGATGAGGCAGGCAAAATAACCGGATATGCCGCAACGGTGAAGGCCCTCGTGCTAGATGACCAGGCCGGCGGCACGACGGTGCCGATCTTCAGCGATGGCGACCTAGCTGCCCGGTTCAAGAAGGATTCGGGAGGGTTCGACGACTTTCTGACGCTGAAAGTGCTTACCCCCGAGATGCTGGTGAGCATTCTGAAGCAAAATTGCGGTGTAGCCGACGCGATGTCGTTCGACCAACCGAAGATGCGTTCCAAGCCGTTCGCGATATGGCCGCTCGAACATGCCATTCAAAAGCTGGAAGACGGAGAGATGCTCTAATCGTCTGATCGTCTGCTGGCCTTGCGGGTGCTCGTAAATTAACGCTGACGGTCCGAGCCCAAATTCGGACATGTCCCAATTCTAGCCGCCGACCTATCTTCGCGACGATTTGACAGAGCACGGAAAAAGTAAGAATCTGCAATTTGAGGCTGACAAGAAAAAGCAAGCTTTATCATCCGAAATCGAATTGGTCAATTCAACGCAAGGGCGCGACTCCCGATCGTTTGCCGCGCTCCATCGCCCGCGCCATTTTGTGATTGTTTGGGAGGTCAGGCCGCATGGTTTGGCCACGGCCTGGGCCGACTCACGTCGCACCGCTCGCGACAGCGCCCCGTACGCGACCGGCGACTTGGCGCGGCCGCGGTTGCCGATGAGCCAGGGAATGGGGGCGTTCGACATGCCGACGATTCTCACCCAGCCCCGAAGGTCGTCCATTACCACGTGGCCGTAACTGAACCGTGGCGTGCGGTACTTGCCCAGCAATTGGAATCGGTAACCACTGTTGTCGGGACCGGCAGCGCTCGGCGGGCGGCGAGACTTTCCCATAGGTTGATCGGCTTCTTTCGTTCTTGGATCGGCCGAACTGACATCCGGCAAATGCCCCTGACCCGGCAGGCGAAGAAGATTGTGTCACAGCCCCCGTACAAGGTTGAGGAAGGCGCGGCGGGTAATTGGGGCGCCCAAAACTCTCAAGAAAAATAGGCCACAGAGATACCCCTCTAGGGAGAGAGCACCATGCGAGGTCTCCGGATCCGTGGGCTGTGTTATTTGCTGGCCATTGCGGCCGGGCTTCTGGGGCTGACTCCGGCGACGGGGCGAGCGCAGGGCCCATCGGGCGGTCTGCGGCCGATTCGCGAGAAGTTTGCCGGCGACCTGACTGCCATCCTGGTGGCGGGGATTCGCCCGGAGCAGTTCCCGCCCGATGCCAAGCCACCGTTCGTCGGCACCAGTAACCACGGCCGGCATCTGGCACATCTCCGTTTAGACGCCAAGGACGGTAAGTTGAAGCTGGACGTCGAACAGGTGGCCATCGAGCCAACGGTCAAGCCGAATGCCGAGATGAAGAAGCTACTGGCCGAGTACAGTCGCACCGGGAAGCACTTAACTTGACCAAGGAAAGATACCTGTCATGAATCACGATGCACGACCGCGGCGTTTGCTCATCCTGCTGCCGATCACGCTGGTCTGGTGCGGCTTGGTCTTCGCCTGGCCGATTGCAGCCGCGGAACCACCGGCCGGTGAGGTGCGCCGCCTGGAAGGCGACGGACATCCGAATTTCGTTGCCAGCGTGGTCGTCTCATCGGACGGCCGGCTTGCCCTCTCCGCGGGCAAGGACCTGGAGAACGTCAAGATGGGCAGTGCCTGGCGCCTGTGGGACGTGGCCGCCGGGCGCGAACTGCGCGTCGTCCGCCGTTTTGAGGAGCCCACCGATCGGCAGACCCGGTTGCTGTTCGCGCCCGACAGCAAACAGTTCCTGGGCTTCGGCCGCAATCTGCATTCAACGCTTTACAACGTCGCGGACGGAAAGGAAGTTCGCCGCTTCGAGGGTCACACACAGCCGATCACGGCCGCCGCCTTCTCGCCGGACGGCCGTTACCTGGCTTCCGGCAGCAGCGACCGCAGCGTGCGCCTCTGGGACACCGCGACCGGCAAACTGCTGCGCGAACTCGAAGGCCACAAATCCACCATCACCCAACTTATCTTCACCGCCGCCGGCCGCCGCCTTCTCAGCAGCGGCGACGATGGGGACAAGACAGTCCGACTGTGGGATGTCGAAATAGGCAAGGAGCTTCACCAGTTCAGCGGGGAGCAGTTCGCAACGAGGCTCGTGGCGATCTCGCCCGACGGCCGGCGCCTGCTCACCCCGACGCGCGAGGACCGGGGCACCGTGAGCGTTTGGGATCTCGAAACAGGAAAGGAGGTCAGCAAGTGGAACGCGTGCCCGTCGCCATTGCCTGACATCAAAGCCTTGGCATTCTCCGCGGACGGTAAGCGCGCGGGCGCCGCCGGAGTGTTTGGCAAGATTCCTCGTCCCTTCCTCAGCGTCTGGGAGGTGGAAACGA
>JBGQCZ010000687.1:0-3507 GCA_041495645.1 Gemmataceae bacterium
GTCGCGCAATTGTCCTTGCAACTGAGTCGCCAGGCGATTCCTCAACTTCTCGCCGATGACGACGTTGTTCTGAACCGTTTCCAACTGCCGCTTCAACAGTTCGTAAGACAGGTCGGGATTCCGGCTCAATTCGCCCTTAGCATTCTTGATGGACCGGTCCACCGAATCCTCGATCTGCTGTTCGGCCAACTTCTGCTGCTGCTTGGCTTCACGAAGCAGATCGTCGCCGCCGACGGGCGGCGATTGGGCTGCCGCGGCGCTGCCGCCGGCCGGCGGTTGTTGATCCTCGGCCTTGACCAGCAATCGCGCCAAATCGACGCGGTCGGCCCGGTCGCTTTGGAACGGCACGTCCATCTTGTCCGCTTTGGCTTTCGCGGCCGCCATTTCGGCATGCATGTGCTTTGGGGTCAACGAACCGTCTTTGAGCCGCTTCACCACGGCCACGCCGTTGGCGGCGTCGGTGTCATGCGGATTGACCTTCGCGGCCAGGCCGAACAGTTTCTCGGCCACGTCGACCTTGTCTTCGGCCAGGGCCCAGTGCGCTTGCGTCATGAACTCTTCTTGAGTCAGCCGGGTCTGCTGCGCGCTTTGGGCGAGAGCCCGCTCGGCTGAAATCAACGCCGGGGCAGCCTTGGCGTCCGACTTGCTCCATTGAGCCAGCATGGCAACCAGGAAGAAGTTGTCGTTTTCGGGCTTGCTGATTTTTTCGCGAATATGAACCGTCGTGGCCTGACCCGCAACTTGGCCTTCGATCATCATCGAAAACGTGTCCGTCTCTTTGAGCCGGCCGACCATCAGGGTGCGGCTGTCGGCACGTAGCGGCGGCAACTTCGTCGGGTAGGCTTCGACGGCGCCGTTCGCCAGTTCGAAGCGGCTCGGGTACAGAATCGGCGCCGAAACCGTTTCCAGCAAGCGCTTGCTCAGATCTTCGGGCTTCTCGTTCGGCGTCAGCCGGACGACGGCGCCGCCGGTGCTAGTGGCAAAGCCGTGCAGATTCATCGGATTCAATTGCGTTCCCAGTGGAACCGCGAAGAAGGCGACTTTCTGGCTCACCATGTTCTGGGAAATCTGGAAGCGTTGCGAATTGGTGATCGGGTCGTAGGCGCTTTCACCGTCGCCCAGGAGCAGGACCACGGGCTGGCGGCCCGAGCCAAATTCCATGCTCTTGAGGGCCTTTTCCAGTCCGCCCTTGAGATCGCAAACGCCGGAGGCGTATTCGCTGGTTTCGAGCTTGGTTAGCGCCGCCGTCATTTTTTCCGACTTCGGCGAGCACAGGCCGCCGGTCAGGCTGCGCGTGGCGCTGGGGATATTGACGGTCCAGACATCGATCTTATCCTGGGCCCCCATGGTTTCGGAAAGGGCCTTGGAAATCTTGCGTGCCAACGTGTAGGGCGTGCCCGCCTGGCTGGCCGACGTATCGATCAGCACGAGCAGATCGCGCGGCAGGGCAGCAGCGGTGGTCAATTTCGGCTGAATCTGTGCCGCAATCAGCAAATCGCCGTCGCCGGAGCGCGGCTGATACGAAACAACCAGTTGCTGCGCGAACTTGGTCGCCGCGAGCCCCTCGTTGAGTTTGATATTGGCGTTGGCTGGTTGCTGCAATGCGCCGGTGCCGCGCGACGAATCGCCCCAGACCTGTGCGCAAATGATGACGCCGACAAGTGCCAAGGCGGCGCCGACAAGCCTGAGCCTTTGGACTGTGGACATTGTCCCGACTCCCTCAACTCAGTGGAATTATGAACAGTGGTGCTCGTCTCGGAGCAACAGCGAGTTTACCTGGAGACATTCTAAACCCTTATCGGGTCATCCCGCCAGTAGTTTTTCCCTAGAACCCCAACTTTGAGGATTCTCGGCTTCATCGCATCGGAACAGACCGTGCGGAAGGACCCGGCGGGTCGTGTCTCTCGCTGTCGATACAACACTTCCCGGCCCGCTTCGTTGGCCGGGGGTGGCAGTTTTTTTCCACCCGGACCATTTGGGAACAGCTCGGTGGCGCGCGATCTGCACCCGTTCTTGAAATCCCGGTTATTCCGAACCTTCGTGCGGCAAGGGTTGTGCAGGGTGGCAACTTGACATCGGCACCCGGCGAACTAGGGTTAAGGCAGCCATTGGCCGCGTTGCGCGGGTCATGCTGCTTTTTGCGCTTGATCAGTGCGGATCGTGTCTAACGCAACGCGGTCGATCCACCATCAATCCACGAGGCCAAGGCCATGGCCAGTACGGAACAGGCCCCAGTTTCCCTGAGCGTGATTCGCCGCCGACTGATTTCGGCCACCAGCGCCCCTCCGCCCTCCGCCCCAGCGGCCGTCGTAGACCCACGCTCGGAAACCGTCGATTTCGAGTTCGACAGCAACAGCGGCGAGCTTTCCGAGGAATTAGAGCGAATTGCCAAGCCGCCCGCCGCCACCGAATACGACGACGTCGAGGTTTTGCTCAAGCGATACCAGGCGGAAAAGGGCATCACATCCACACCGTCGTCCGACCACCGCCAGAGTCAGCCCTCGGACCACCGCCAGAATCAGCTTCCTCCTCCGTCTTCGCGGCGTGGTCCTCCGCAAAATCCTCAACATGCCAACGTCGGCAGCTTTCACGGCGAGGTGCTGCGACCCCGCGGCGGGAACGGTCTGCCGCCTCTGACCACTCAAGGGAACTCCGAACTCGAACGCCTGCGCACGGAAAATGCCGAACTGAAGAACATGGTTGCCGAATACCGGCAGATGGTTGAGGGCAACGAACTTTACGACTGGGAACAGAAGATCCAGGAAGCGGAACAGCTTCTTGGCGAGAAAGACGAGCAGATCGACAACCTTCGCAAGCAGGTTGAGGAATGGAACGAAAAGCTCAAAACCAACCGGTTCGTGCCCAGCGACGACGATCTGGCTCAAATGGCCGATGAACTGGATCAGGAGCGCAGCACGCTGGCCCAGGACCGCAAACAGCACGATCAGGAGCGCAAGCAACTCAAGGAAGACGAAGAAGCACTCATGAAACAGATGCGGGAAATGGAAGTGGGGATGGCCAAGGACCGGGCCGAAATCGCCCGCCAACGAGTCGAATTGCAGCGCCTGCAGACCGAAGTGCGCCACGAGCTCGAACTATTGCAACGCGGCGACGCCTCGGTCAAAGAGCGCATGCAACAGTTCCAGCGCCGGCAAGTGGATTCGGCGCCGGGAACCACCGCCGCTCCGAGGCAGTCGATGGCCTCGATTCCCGCCCCAATGCAAAGCCCCGCTCCAGCCACGGACGGCAGGCCGCGGGAGAGCGGAGTGTTCAAGCGTTTGTTTGGCCAAGGTTAATGAAGAATTGACAACGAAACAGGGCGGCGAGTTCAGGAGAACCGGCCGCCCCGCTGTTTTTCAGGACCCGATTTCGGAGCCCGAAGCGTAAGCGAGGGAATCTTTGAATCGCCTCGCTTACGCTTCGGGCTCCGATCTTGGAATGTTCCTCAGCCGATAACGGCTTGCGGCTGAAACATTTGCCGGGTGCCGCCCCCGGAATACACGATCA
>JBGQCZ010000688.1:0-3499 GCA_041495645.1 Gemmataceae bacterium
CGGCCGCGGAAGTAGAACTTGCCGGCCTGGTCGGCCGCGAAGTCATTCTGCGCGACGCGCTCGAAGCGGATAACGAGCAATTCGACTTCATTCTGATGGATTGCGCCCCTTCGCTCGGCGTGCTGACGCTCAATGCGTTGTCGGCCGCACACGAAGTGTTCATTCCCTTGCAGCCGCACTTTCTGGCACTGCATGGTTTGGGCAAACTGCTGGAAACAACGGCGTTGGTCGCCAAACGCATTAACCCGGTGCTGAAAGTGACCGGCGTGCTGTTGTGCCTGTACGAATCCAGCACGCGACTAGCGCAGGAAGTGGCCGATAACCTGCGCGACTATCTCGACAAGAGCCGCGGAACCAACGTGCCGTGGGCCGACGCCCGGCTGTTCGAGACGCGAATCCGTCGCAATATCAAGCTCGCGGAAAGCCCGAGCTTCGGCCAATCCATCTTCGGCTACGCGCCCGCTTGTCACGGCGCAGCGGACTATGCCGCTCTCGCCCGCGAGGTGATGGGCGAGGAAACGGGCTCGGCCGACTTAGCCGCCGAGCCGACCCTGTTCGCGGAGCCCGTCGCGTCATGATTCGCGTCAAGATCGCCAATCGACAGGAAGCCGTGCCGCTGGATTTCGCGAAACTACGCGAGACGGCCCGCGTGGTGCTCGAAGGCGAAGGCGTAAAGGAAGCCCAGATCATTCTCGCGTTCGTGGACAACGCCACCATCCATCGCTTGAACAAGCAATTCCTGAATCACGACGAGCCGACTGACGTGTTGTCGTTTCCGATGAGCGCCGCGAATGCCCGCAAGTTGGAAGGCGAACTGGTAATCGGCGCCGAAGTCGCGAAGGCTCAGGCCGCGGAGCGCGGCCACGAAGTTGGCGCGGAGTTGGGGCTTTACGTGATTCACGGTCTCCTGCATCTCTGCGGCTATGATGACCACGAAGACGACGACATCCGGAAAATGCGCGAACGCGAACGACATTATCTGCGCGAACTGAGTTATCCTGACATTTCCGACACGTAGCCATCCATGGAAAAGGCGACCGCTCTCGTGGTGCGAACGACCGACTGGAGCGAGACCAGCCGGATCGCGACGCTATGGACGCGCGAATTCGGGAAAGTGCGCGTGTTGGCGAAGGGCGGGCGAAGACTCAAATCGAACTTCGAGTTTGCCCTTGACCTGCTCACGGTTTGCAGTATCGTCTGGCTCCGCAAATCGTCCGGGGCCTTGGACCTTTTGACCGAAGCGCAAGTGGTCGAGCGCTTCCCCGTGTTGCGGAGCAACCTGGGCGCGCTGTACGCGGGCTACTACGTTGCGGAGTTGCTTTCCGATTGGACGCAAGATTACGACCCGCACCCGGTTTTGTTCGATGCGGCCCGCGACGCGCTGCGGGACTTCGGAGCGGAAGGGACCAGCATCTCGCTGCGGCTCGCGGCGTTCGAGATGAACCTGCTCCGCGAACTGGGTTACAACCCGGTGCTGGGCACGTGTGCGGTATGCGGGAAGGCACTGGATGAGAGCGAGACGGGTCTCGCATTTGGCCCGGCGGTGGGCGGCGTGGTTTGCCGCGAGTGCCAGCCCGGCCAACGAGAGCGATTTCCGATCAGCCCGGAAGCCCGCAAGTTGCTGGGCGACCTGGGGCGATCGGGCGAGCCGTGGCGAACCGCAACGGCGGCAAAGACGCGGATGGAAATTCGGCGGCTGCTGGGTCAATACGTCACCTGGCTCATGGGTCATCGGCCGCGGTTGCTGCCGTACTTGAATCACCTTTCGTGACGGGCGGAAATACCCCGCCCCGCGAATGGTCGGACTTGGGGGTGGGACAGCAATGCGTCAACGCACGGCCTCAATCGCGCGAACGATTGCCCTTCTCGGGGCAGCTGCACTGGCTTCGGCCAACGCCGGCTGCATGAGCGGAGAGTTGAGGAATTGGTTCACCGGTTCTCCAAAGAATCCGCCGGTTCCACGCGGCTATTCCGATCAGGACACTTCACCGTCGAAGACAAATGGCGAACTCGCCGAGGCTCACGAACTTTTCCGCCAGCAGGAATACTCGAAGGCCGGGGACAGATTCCGCCGAATTTCGGAGAACAAGGCCAACAGCGCCGCGGTTGCCGAAGAAGGTTTGTACTACGAAGCCGAATGCATGCGCCTGCGCGGCAAGTTGACCGCCGCCGAAAGCATTTACAAGAAACAACTTCACGAATTCGCTTCCGGCGCCTACAAGCAACAGGGCTGCCAACGACTCTATGACATCGCCGTGGAATGGCTGAAAGAAACCGACCGGGAAATGACCGACCTCAAGGAAGGCAAGGGCACGTGGTTCATTCCGGCTTCGCTGCGCATCAACCTGGATTCGTCGAAGCCGACCTTCGACGCCGAGACTCGGGCCGTCCAGGCGCTGGAGGTTGTTCACTACAGCGACATTACCGGTCCGCTGGCGGACAAGGCTCTATTTCTGGCGGGTTACGTGAAGTTCTATCGCGAAGATTACCACGAAGCCGATCACTTCTTCACGGCCTTGATGCAGTACCACAAAGACAGCAAGTTGGCCCCGCAGGCCTGCGAGTTGGCCATCGTCTGCAAGACGCTCGCGGCGAGCGGCTCGGAATACGACGGCCGCAAGCTAGCCGAGGCCCGGCAGATGATCGACATGGCCATGAAGAGTTACCCGGAACTGATGAAGGACGAAGCCGGCCGCAAGAAGATGATGGACCATCTTTACGCGGTGACCGCCGCGCAAGCCGAAAAGGACATGAACCGAGCGGCTTATTATGAACGCACCAAACACTTTGGCTCGGCTTACTACATGTACCAATTGGTCCAACGGCGCTTCCCGAACACGATCTACGCCACGCAAGCCACCGAACGCATCGAGAAACTGAAGCCGGAAATGGACAAGGCCAAAAACGCCGAGTCCGAGGTCGGCTGGTTCGACGGCGTGCATCGCCGCTGGAACAAGATTTGGGGCATCGACGAAACCAAGGACGCCGGCCCCGCCGGTGCGTCGCCGCAAGCGCTGCCAGCGGGCATTGGCCCAGGCCGATAATCAAAATGAAGCATAAGTTCGTAGCAAGACGAGTCGTACTCTTTGCGCTGGCCGTGCTCGCCCTCGCAACGCCGGCTTGCATGCGCGATGGGCGCTTCGATTTGCTCGGCTACACCGTCGGCTCCTTGCACGATACTCGTTATCGCACCGTGTATGTGCCCATTTTCGAAAACAAGACGTTCCAATCCGGACCGCTGCGCGGCTTGGAATATCGGCTGACCGAAGCGGTGCAGACGGAGATTGAGAAAACGACACCCTATAAAGTCGTGTCGAGCCGCGACCGGGCCGACACCGAACTCCTCGGCGCGATCGTGGCCACGCCCAAGCACATCATCAACCGCAACCAGTTGAACGAAATCCGCGAAGCCCAAATGGACATCAAAGTGGAATTGGTTTGGCGCGATGTGCGCACCTGCGAAATCCTTTCCAAGCCCAGCCCAACGGAAGGAATGAAC
>JBGQCZ010000689.1:0-3495 GCA_041495645.1 Gemmataceae bacterium
CGATCCCCGCGTCGACATCGTCGCCGAGTAGGACCCCCAAGTAAGCGTCCGCGTCGTGATACAGATTTTCAAACGGCGGATTGCCGGGGTATTGCAGCGTCGATCCGAGCTTCCGGCCGTAAGCACAAAGCTCGCGGGCGAGGCGCATGTCGTCGCCCGGATCCAACTCGACGCTCATTTGCACGATTGACGACAAGTGCGAAGTGTCGGTGTAATACGAATCATCGGCAAAGAGCCAATCGCGGCCAGAGATGAGTTCCGGGATCGAACCGGCGCTCGGCGCGAAGCTCTGCTGCCGTTCAACCTCCGCTTTCAGTCGCTCCATCAATTGTTGGTGCAAGGAACGAACCAGCCGGCCGATGCAATGTTGCTTCACGTCGGCAGGCAACGACGGATCGAACCCGCCGCTAGCGAACGTAATCGCGCTGCAGATGCCGTGGCGATCCAGCACCAGGTCGAAGCCTTTCTTCGGGTTCATGCCGTGGTGAAAGGCGATTTCGATGATCGGCTGAACGTCTTCGTCCTCGGCGGGCGCGTATTTGGCGATGGCGTCGGCAATCGGTTCGCGCTCGCCGATCATGCGGAAGTAGTCGAAGGCCTGGGGAATGCTGCCCGCATCGAGATACAATCCGCCGACCGCGCGGGCCGCCTCGCGAATCGCCGTCTCGTACTCTTCCTGCTGCGCCGTCGTGAGTTCGCTCGACGGCGCCGTCGGCATCGGCGACACGCCCATGGCCACGCGCTTCTTCATCAGCAGCGCGTAAAACAGCTTGGAGTATTCCTTGGCCTCGCGCAGCGATTCGCACAGCCGCTCGACCGCCTTGGCCGGCCCGTCGCGTTCGAGGTTCTGCCGGATGGAATCAAAAAGAGCCGGATCGGCCGCCGGCGCCGGCGCATCAACAGGCTGCATGGAAGGCTCCGAAAAGGCGAGGTTGTTGTCTTAGTGAAATGCGGGTGCGAGATAACGGGCGAGTTCTCATTCGCACGGTCCTCTCGCGCCATGCCCCTTTATCTTGTACTCGCGCCGTCGCTTCTCCGCCAATCCCTCTTTGACAACCTCCACGCGCGACTAGCATAAGGATAGGACCGACTTCTGGGCAGCCAAATAACGTCGCAATTTCTCCGTGTCTTGGGCCCCGTTGAAGACTACGTTTGAAGGCCCGTGGAGCGTATATTAGTCTCAACAGGAGTGACCGCGTGGCTGATGGCGGAAATGAACACGAACAAGCGATGCGGCTGCATTACGCAAGTCTTCTCGACGTCGCCGAAGACGGCATTGTGACGGTGAACGAACGTCAGCGAATCGTGTTGTTCAATCGCGGCGCGGAGCGGATTTTCGGACTATCCAGAAGTGAGGCGCTTGGCCAATCTCTCGACATGATCATTCCGGCGAGATTTGTGCCGGTTCACGCCAAACACGTGGAGAATTTTGCTCGTTCCGATATGGACTCGCGGTGGATGGGTGAACGAAGCGAGGTCTACGGCCGGCGAAAGGACGGCAGTGAATTCCCCGCTGATGTGTCCATCTCCAAGTTGGCGGTCAAAGGGAAAATGTACCTGACGGCGATCGTCCGCGATGTCACGGAACGAAAGCGGGCTCAGGAAGCCATTCTGAAACTCAATCAGGAATTGGAACAACGAGTCGTCGAGCGAACGGCGGAGTTGTTGGAATCGACGCGGCAGTTGCAGCGAAGGAATGAGGAAAACGAGACGTTCGTATACAGCGTGTCGCACGACCTGCGCTCCCCGCTCGTGAATCTGGAAGGATTCAGCCAGGAGTTACGAACCGTGGCCGCCGAATTGCACCGCCTGCTGGCTGGCGGCGAGGTGCCAGCGGCGATTCGCGAGAATGCGGAGCGGCTGATCGAGCGCGACATGGCGGAATCACTAAACTATATCGAGGCGGCTGTCGCACGGCTGGGCCGTATAATCGACGCGCTGCTGCGCCTATCCCGCGCCGGCCGCGTCGAATACCATTTTCAATCGGTGGACCTGAACGAACTTGTGCGCCGCATCGTGGACTCGCTGCACGCTACGATTGCCTCTCAGGACGCCCAGGTGGCCATCGTTGGATCGCTGCCGCCGGCCTGGGGCGATCCCATGGCGATGGAGCAAGTTTTTGGCAATCTCATCGGCAACGCGACAAAATATCTCGACTCGAACCGCCCGGGTCGGATCGAAATCGGTCACCGGACGGAGAGCGACGGAAAACAGACTTATTATGTAAAAGACAATGGCCTGGGAATCCAGAGCAGCTATCTGCCCCAGTTGTTCCAGGCTTTTCGTCGGCTCCACCCGGACGTTGCCGGCGGCGAGGGGATGGGGCTGACAATTGTTCGCCGAGTAGTTGAGCGGCACGGCGGGCGGATCTGGGCCGAGTCCGAGCCAGGCCGCGGTACGACATTTTTCGTCACTTTTCCGGAATCCCCGCCCGGGGTTTCCGGCACGTGAGGCGGAGTAGGCCATGAGGAACGAACCGATGAGGATTTTGCTGGCAGAAGACGATGACGGCCATGCCACGTTGATCAAGCGCAACTTGGAGCGCGCCGGAGTCATCAACGAGATCGTCCATGTCAAGGATGGCCAAGAAGCGCTCGACTACCTGCGCACCGAGGGCAGTCACGCCGGCCGCGGCCAACAAGTCCCGATGTTGATGTTGCTGGATATCAACATGCCGCGGGTGAATGGAATCGACGTCCTGCGCGAGGTCAAGGGAAACCCGGCGACGGCGACACTTCCGGTCATTATGCTCACCACCACCGATGACCCGCGAGAAGTGCAACGCTGTTACGAGCTCGGGTGCAGCATTTACTTGACCAAGCCCGTGCAATATGCCGAGTTTGTCGAGGCGATCAAGCGTCTGGGGATGTTCTTGGAAATCATCAAGCCGCCGCCAGCCGTCAGCGGGAATCCGACCAAAACAAGTCGGGAGTCATGAGTCAGCCTGAGAAAATCCTGATCCTCGAAGACGATCCAGGCATCGCCACGCTGCAACAGCGCATTCTGGAACGAGCCGGTTTCGAAGTCGAATCGATCGCCGAGCCGGTGGAGGCGCGGGCTCGCATCGAACGCGGCGGCGTCGATCTGTTGCTGTTGGACAACCGGCTCGGCGCCGGCCAGGAGGGGCTGACCTTCTACCGTCAGTTAAAGGCTGGCGGGCTCGATTTGCCGGTGATCATGGTGACCGGCTTCAGCGACGACGCGACGGTGATCCGAGCGCTGCGCGAGGGCGTGCTGGATTACGTGACCAAGTCGGCGGAATACCTGTCCTATTTGCCCGAAGCGGTGCGGCGGGCACTGGACTTGGTTCGCACGCGCCGCGAATTACACGAGTCCAATGCCCAGTTGCGACGCGCGCTCGCCGATCTCGAAGCGAAGACCGAGGAGCTTCGGCTCACCACACAGCAGCTTTGGCAGTCGGCCAAGCTGGCCAGTGTCGGTGAGTTGGCGGCGGGCATCGCCCACGAACTCAATAACCCGCTCGGGATTATCAGC
>JBGQCZ010000690.1:0-3494 GCA_041495645.1 Gemmataceae bacterium
CCAAAGCCCAACTCAAGGAAGCGAATTCGCTGCTTAGCCAGTACGAAAGCGATTACCAGCGGTTCATGGACATCCGCAAAACGAACTCGGGCGTGGCGGCCAGGGAGTTCGATCTCGCCAAATTCAGTTACTTCTCGCAGGCGGCCCGCGTCGTGCAGATGGAAAAAGCGCTGCAATTGGCGGAGGGGCCGAAAAAACAGAAGATCGCGGCCGCTGAAGGCGAAGTCTTGCAGGCCCAGGCACGCTTCAATCGGACCAAATGGCGATTGGACAACTGTTTGATCGTCGCTCCGGTGACGGGCATTATCCTTACCAAGCGGGCCGAGATCGGCAACCTCGTGAACGCGCTGGCCATGAACGCCACGCTGAACGGCGGCATTTGCGACATGGCCGACTTGACCGACCTGGAAGTTGATCTCGACGTCGATGAGCGCGATATCAGCAAGGTGTTCGTGAATCAGGACTGCTACGTCCGCACGGACGCGTACCCCAATCGACGCTATCAGGCGCGCGTGGACAGAATCATGCCGATCGCGAACAGTTCGAAGGCCCAGATCGGAATTCGCGTCAAGGTTCGCGTTCCTCGCAAAGAGGAAGGCCAATATCTGAAGCCGCAAATGGGGGCCAACGTGGTTTTCTACAACCGCCAAGCGCCTCCTGATTCGGCCGAACCGCCCGAGCCCGTCATCGAAAAATAAGCCGACATTCGAGGCATTCATTCATGGCCCGCGCCATCGTTCAGGTTCGCAATCTGTTCAAGTCTTTCGTTCGCGGAAGCGAGGAAATCAAGGTCCTGCAAGATCTGAGTCTCGACGTGGGCGAGGCCGAATTCCTTACGCTCATGGGCCCATCCGGTTCGGGCAAAACCACGCTCTTGAATCTCATCGCCGGGTTGGATCAGCCGACGGCCGGCACGATTCTCGTCGGCGATCATATCATTTCGGGCATGTCCGAAAGCCAACTGGCCCGCTGGCGGACCCGCAATGTCGGCTTTATTTTCCAGTTCTACTACCTGCTGCCGGTGCTGACGGCGTTCGAAAACGTCGAGTTGCCGCTCTTGCTCCTGCCGATGTCGTCCCGGCAGCGTCGCGAGCAAGTGTTGAAGGCGCTCGATCTGGTCGCCCTGACCGATCGCATGCGCCATCGCCCGGGGCAACTCTCGGGCGGGCAGCAACAGCGCGTGGGCATCGCCCGCGCCATTGTCACCGACCCGACTTTGATCGTCGCCGACGAACCAACCGGCGACCTCGACTCGCGATCCGCCGACGAGATCTTAAGCATCATGGAACTGTTGCGTTCGCAACTCGGCAAGACCATCATCATGGTGACCCACGACCCGCACGCTGCCGAACGCTCGCAGCGGATTCTGCATCTGGAAAAGGGGAAGTTGGTGCTCGAGACCACGAGCAAGTTGCAAGCGCCAACGTTGGAAGTGTTGCCAGTTCAGCCCAGCTTTGGAGTGACCAGCCATGCCACAAGGCGGGTTTGAAACTTCGATGTATGAACTCGGCTTGTACATGGCGCTCGGCTTGCTGGCGCTGGTCGTGGGTGCAATCGCCCTCGGCGTCGCCACTTTGCCGGCATTCTTTGGCACGCTATTCGGCGTTCAGTTTGGCTTGAGCCTGGCCCAGATGACCGGTCTGCGAGTGTTCAACTATTTGGGCATGATGTTCCGAAGTATTACCCGAAACCTATTGCGGACTTCGCTCACCTATGTGGCGATTTTCGTCCTCGTGTTCGTGATTAGCGGCATTTGGTCGATGCTGAATTTCATCGACAGTATCACCGAAGAGAAGGAGAACAATCTCAAGGCGATCATCACGGAAAAGCATCAGATTCCCAGCATGATGCCGCGAAAATACGAGTCGCAGATCTTTGAAATCGCCATGAGCCTGCCGCCGGAGATGCGCCCGAAGAACGGCGCCGACGACTTCATGACCTGGTCGTTCGTGGGCGGGAGCCTCGATCCCAAAAACCAGTCATTGAAGAACATGGTTTTCTTCTTCGCCATGGAGCCGCGCAAGCTCTTGACCATGATGGACGGACTTGACGAACTGACGCCGTCGCAGACAGAACAATTGAATTGGGCCATTGCGGAAATGGAGAAGAACCCAAAGGCCGTGGTTATCGGCCCTGAGCGATTAGCTTTGATGGAAAAAAAGGTCGGCGATCGATTCAAGATTCAGGCGATCAACTACAAGGGACTCGAATTCGAATACGAAATCATCGCCACGTTGCCCTCGGGAACCCGCTACGACCAAAGCGCCGTGATGACGCGCGAGTATTTCTATCGCTCCGTGGATGATTACGAACGCAAGACTGGCAGGGTCGAAATGAGCGACAAGTGCATGAATTTGCTATGGGTGCGCTTGCCGACCAAGGAAGCATTCGAACGGATGGCGGCGGAGGTCAACAAGCCCGGGAAATTTACGCCGGCCGTGAAAATGGAAACCGCTTCGACCGCGTTTGGCGCATTTCTCGATCCATTCCGCGACCTGTTCTGGGGCCTGCGCTATGTCCTTTCTCCGATGATCATTATCATTATCACGCTGGTCATTGCGATTGCCGTGAGCATCGGCGTTCGCGAGCGCCGCACGGAAATGGCCGTGCTGAAAGTGCTGGGATTCAAGCCGTGGCAGGTTCTGGCCTTGGTGCTTGGAGAATCGCTCTTGATTGGTGTGATCAGCGGCACCATCAGCACGACGCTTATCTTTCTGTCAGTGAACTACGGTGGCGGATTGCCGTTCAAGATTGCATTCTTCCCGAAATTCATGCTTTCGAGTCAGGTTCTGCTTTGGGGTCCGATGATCGGAAGCGTCGCGTCGTTCATCGGGAGCATTCTACCGGCTTGGACGACCCATCAAATCAAGGCCGCCGAAGTGTTTGCCCGCGTCACATGAGTATTAACTTTCGAATTCAAGCAGGCCACAGAAGTTTGCCATGTCCACGGTAACGTCCAAATCGCCGAGCGATCGCATTGACGACGTTCTTCAGCATAACCTCATAACGGCGTATTTCTTCAAAGCGCCGATTATCGCCTTGAACGTGGTTCTGACATTGCTCTTATCCTTGCCCGCGCTTTGGGTGATGCGTCCGCTATTTTGCAAGGGGAAAAACGACGAACCCGGGAATCGCCGCTCGTTGTTCTCACAAATCATCCGATCGACTCTGGTCCTTGTGCTCGGGGTGATCATCACTCAGATTCAGGTTTTCTTGACTGCGTTCGTGGTTTTTGCTGTCGTGATCGGCGCATATCTCGCGCTCGATCCTTCGGTGCTTCCGGGATTCGACCTCAAGACGGCTTTTGCCATGTCGGTTATTCAAAGGGTTGGCAGCCTGGGCACCGTCATTCTCACAGTCGCGTTGGATCAATGGTTTCTTGAATCGTTCGCCGACGTGGATGAAGACTTGCCCGCTCTACGCTTCGTTTTGCAGAAACGCATCGCCGTGACGAAAGCGCTGCTTCGGGTGGGCTCGACGATGATACTCATGGG
>JBGQCZ010000691.1:0-3491 GCA_041495645.1 Gemmataceae bacterium
CTCAGCGGGCGGTCAGCCTGGTCCGGAGCAAGGCCAAGGCCTGGGGCATCAATCCCCAACACATTGGCATGATCGGTTTCTCGGCCGGCGGCCACCTGGCCATTGCCACCGCAACCAGTTTCGAGAAGCGCTCCTACGAGCCGGTTGATGAGGTGGACAAAGTCAGTTGCCGGCCCGACTTCGCCATTCTCGCTTACTCCGGTTACCTGAAGGATGAACTCGCTTCCGCCCTGCGCGTACCAAAAGACGCGCCGCCGGTGTTTCTCGTCCACGGCGGGGCCGATCTCATCAGTGATCCGGAACACAGCGTTTCCATGTATCTGGCCCTGAAGCGCGCCGGGATCTCCACGGAATTGCACATCTACGCCGACACCGCCCACGACTTCGGCGTCCGCCCCAGCGACCGACCGTATGGGAGTTGGACCAAATTGTGCGCGGACTGGATGCACCAGCAGGGATTTCTCAAGGCGAGCGGCGAGGGATCAAAGAAGTGACGGGTGAATAGTCGCCCGGTACTTGCGCACCATGCTCAACACTCCAGCCCGAATTCGTCGGGATTGGCAAAGTTGCCGTAGGTGAATCGGTTCAGGAAGCCAAAACAGGCGATGCCATCGAACCCAGCCGGAACGGATGGAACACCGACCGCTCGGACATTCTGGTTGAATCCAAGTGCGGGTACCTTGACGGGAACATCGTAAATCGGAAACGAACCGACATGCGCGCCTCCGAGCGTGACGGACGGGTAAAGAAAACCGCCGCAAAGGAGGCAATCGTCTTCGTCAAAGAGGAGTTCGAATCCAACGTGTCGCGAACCCGCGCCGGTGTCGGCCAGCAAAGTTCGGGTTAGTGCTTGGCCGCCTTGCGACAGCGTGAGCACGACTTGCAGGCACGGCCGACCGCGGCGAAGCGGCCATTGCATGCGCGGCATCAGGGAAGCTCCCAGATTTCGTGAACTTCATCGTAGTCGCGGCTCGCCTCAACGCCGAAACACTTCGCGGGGTCCGGTTCGATTTGCCGGAGCCGCTGCGATAATTCATCCGGGTCATCGGCGACCACAACAACTTGACCATTGGCGATGCCGACGAATTTGTTGGCATACGGGGACTGCTGCGGGTTCTTCCGCGCCTCGTCGTTGATTTTCCGGGCAAGTTCCCGATTAACGTCTTGCACCGTGGAACTGTTCGGCATGGCTCACTCCATCGGCTTGAACCTCGAATTAGCACCTTCAGGATAACAAAGTAAATGCCCAAATCACAACGTCACGATTCACGCCAACACCGGCCGCACCAGCTTGCCGTGCACGTCGGTCAGGCGGAACTGGCGGCCTTGGAAGCGGAAGGTTAATCGCTCGTGGTCGAGGCCCAATAGGTGCAAGATGGTCGCCTGGAAGTCGTGCGGATCGACGGGGTCTTTGACGACGTTGAAACCGAAATCATCGCTTTCGCCGTAAGTGAATCCGGGCTTCACTCCCCCGCCGGCCATCCACAGGGTGAAGGCGTAGGGGTGGTGGTCGCGGCCCCAACTCTTGGTGTCGGCGAAATCGCCCTGCAGGAACGGGGTGCGCCCGAATTCGGCGCCCCAGATCACGAGCGTGTCTTCGAGCAAACCGCGGCGCTTCAGGTCTTTCACCAGGGCGGCCGCTGGGGCGTCGGTGTCCTTGCACTGGATCGCGAATTGCGTGGTGAGGTTGCGGTGGTGGTCCCAGCCGGCGTGCATGAGTTGGACGAAGCGCGTGCCGCGTTCGACCAGCCGGCGGGCCATCAGGCAGTTGTAAGCGAACGAGCCGGGCCGCTTCACGTCCGGGCCGTACATGTCGAGCGTGCTTTGCGATTCGGTCGTGAAGTCGGTCAACTCCGGCACGCTGGCTTGCATGCGGTAGGCCATCTCGTATTGAGAGATGCGCGTGAGAATCTCCGGGTCGCCGAATTCGCGATGGTGTTTCTCATTGAGGAAGGCGAGGTCGTCGAGCAGCCCGCGGCGGTCGTCGCGCGAGAGGCCGGCGGGATCGGATAGATACAACACGGGATCGCCGCCGCCGCGAAACTTCACGCCCTGGAACTTCGACGGCAGAAATCCGCTGCCCCAATAATAATCGTAAAAGATCTGCCCGCACGACGATTCCTTGTCGCGCGAGGTCATGGCCACGAACGACGGCAGATTGCGGCTCGATTCCCCAAGGCCATACGTGAGCCAGGCGCCCAAGCTCGGCCGGCCCGGCGATTCGGACCCGGTCAGGAAGAACGTGATGCCGGGCGAGTGGTTGATCGCGTTCGAATGCATCGACTTGATGAAACAGAGATCATCGACAATGCCGGCCGTGTGCGGAAGAAAATCGCACACCCACGCCCCGCACTTGCCGTGCTGATGAAACTTCGGAAACGGCGGCAGCGTGAGCCGCTTCTGGCCCTGCGTCATAGTCGAAGTGCGTTGGCCCTTGTGAATCGACTCGGGGATTTCCTGCCCGCGATACTTCTCCATCTGCGGTTTGTAATCGAAGGTATCGAGATGCGGCGGAGCACCGTTCATGAACAGGTAGATGACGTTCTTGGCACGCGGGGCGAAGTGCGGCACGCCGAGGGCGGGGCCCGCCGCAACCGATTCCCGCGGCAGCATGGATGCGAGTGCGGCCACGCCGATGCCGGTGGCCGATCGCGCGAAGAACTGGCGGCGGGTTTGCAGGATGTTCCAAGGATTATTAGAGGGTGTCATTGCTACTCCTTGGAAATCGTTTCATCCAAGTTCAGCATCACATTACAAAGCGACGTCCACGCTGCCAGTTCCTCCACTGCAAGCGACGCGTCCGGTTTCGATTCGCCGATTGCCAGCAGTTTCTTCGCTTCGTCTGGCTTGTCTTTGAACTTGGCACGCAAAGCGGCGAGCCGCTGAAGAAGCCGGACTGATTCATCTTGATCCGGGTTTCTTCCGGTGCAGCGCCGGAACGCCAGTGCCAGTCGCGTTTCGTCGTTCATGCCTTTGGTCAGCAGGGTTCGTTGCGCCAATGCCCGGGCGGCTTCGACATACGTGGTGTCGTTGAGCAGCGCCAGTGCTTGCAGCGGGGTGTTGGTTCGTTCCTGGCGGACGATGCAGGTTTGGCGGTTGCCGACGTCGAAAAACATCGTCGGGCCGACGATGCGCCGCCAGAATTGATACAGGCTGCGGCGGTAGAGGTCTTCGCCGTGGTCCTGCTGATACTTGATCTGGCCAAAAGTGGCGTCTTCCCAGACGCCCGGCGGTTGATAGCCCTTTACCGGCGGCCCGCTCAGTTTCTCGACCAGCAAGCCGGATACGAACAGCGCCTGATCGCGAATCATCCAACTCGGCAGGCGATGACGCGGGCCGCGGGCGAGCAGGCGATTGTCTGGATCGCGTTCGAGCAAATCGGGCGACACACGCGACGATTGCCGATAGGCATGGCTGGTCACTATCAAACGGACCATGTGCTTCATGTTCCATCCGCTGGCGACGAATTCGCTCGCCAGCCAATCGAGCAA
>JBGQCZ010000692.1:0-3487 GCA_041495645.1 Gemmataceae bacterium
CACGGATTACACGGATTTCACTGATGGACACTTGAGTATTCAAATCCGTGGAATCCGTGAAATCCGTGGTTGCTTTATTGAGGTGTATCATGTCGCGATTCACCTTCGTGGCCGCGTTGATCGCTTGCCCGACATTGGTCATGGCCGCTGACCGCCTGCCGAACGTCGTGCTGATCTATGCGGACGATCTCGGCTACGGCGACTTGGGCTGCTATGGCTCGAAGATTCCCACCCCGAACCTTGATCGCATGGCCAAGGAAGGCATGCGCTTTACCGATTTCT
Source organism: Gemmataceae bacterium (assembly GCA_041495645.1). GTDB lineage: Bacteria > Planctomycetota > Planctomycetia > Gemmatales > Gemmataceae > JBGQCZ01. The sequence goes on from JBGQCZ010000692.1 coordinate 283, forward strand.
ATGTTTCGCAAGCGGTTTGCTCGGCGTCGCGGGCGGCGCTGCTTACTGGTTGCTATCCGAATCGCATCGGGATTCTGGGAGCGCTCGGCCCGAACAGCAAGAACGGCATCAGCGATAAGGAAATGACCATCGCGCAGGTTCTGAAGCCGCGCGGCTATGCCACGGCGATCTTCGGCAAATGGCACCTCGGCCATCAACCGCAATTCCTGCCGACGCGCCACGGCTTCGACGAATACTTCGGTTTGCCCTACTCCAACGACATGTGGCCGAAACACCCGAGCTCGAAATTCCCCGACCTTCCGCTCATCGATGGCGAGAAGACCATCGAAACGAATCCCGATCAAACGAAGCTCACGACCTGGTACACCGAACGCGCCGTGAAGTTCATCGAGAAGAGCAAAGACCGGCCGTTCTTTCTCTACGTCCCGCACAACATGCCGCACGTGCCGCTGCACGTTTCCGACAAGCACAAAGGCAAATCGGGCCAGGGGCTTTACGGCGATGTGATCATGGAGATTGACTGGTCCGCAGGTGAAATTTTGTCGGCGCTGAAGAAGCACGGGTTGGACGACCAAACATTGGTGATCTTCACATCGGACAACGGACCCTGGCTCAATTTCGGCAATCACGCGGGGTCATCCGGTCCGCTGCGCGAAGGGAAGGGCACGACCTGGGAGGGCGGGCAGCGCGAGCCATGCATCATGCGCTGGCCGGGAAAAATCCCCGCCGGCACTGTGTGCCGCGAAGTCACCGCGACCATCGATGTGCTGCCCACACTCGCAAAGCTGGCTGGCGCGGAGTTGCCGAAACTCCCAATCGACGGCAAAGACATTTCGCCGTTGATGCTCGGCGAAAAGGGTGCGAAGTCACCACATGACGCCTACTACTTCTACTGGGACCGGCACTTGCAAGCCGTGCGCAGCGGGAAATGGAAACTGCACTTTCCGCACACCTATCGCACAATGCTCGATCAAACGCTGGGCAGAGACGGCGAACCCGGCAAATATGTTCAAAAGGAAATTGGTTTGTCGCTGTACGATCTAGAGAACGATGTGGGCGAGACGATGAATGTTGCGAAGTACCATCCCGATGTTGTCGAGCGATTGCAAGCGCTCGCCGAAAAAACACGCAACGATTTGGGCGATTCGGCGACGAAGCGCCAAGGCAAGGGTGTTCGCCCGCCGGGGATGGTGCCCTAGCATCAACGCGGGGTGCCCGATTCGGCCGACGTCACCACTGGAACTCGCGCCGAGCGGCGGATCAGCCACCACGACACGCCGATCGCCAGCGCGATCAACGGCGACCAGGGCACCAGCGCGACAATGGCCATGACGATCCATTTCAAGAGCGTCATCAGGGCTTCGACCGATGCGCCAAACGTGCGGCCCAGGCTGGTGGAATACGTCGGGGCCGTCGGGGGAACGTAGTCTTTGCGTTCCTGTATTGTCAGCGTAATCGTGGTCAACTCGGAGAGTTTCGTCAATTTGTTCAGTCGTCCCTGCATCAATTCGATTTCGCCCCGCACGCGGGTCAATTCGCGTTCCACGGCCAGAATATCCTCGAGCTTGCCGGTCGATTTCTTGAGGTGTTCCAGCAACCGATCCTCTTCCGTGTGCTTGTTCTTGAGGCGGGCTTCCAAGTCGTAATACTCGTCCGTCACGTCTTGCGAATCGGTGCGAACACTTTGTGCATGGCCGAGTCGAGCCAGGGCGTCGAGTGTGGCTTGATACTTCGCGACGGGGACGCGCAAAGTCCAGGAGGCGCGCCGCCGTTCGCCGGTGGATGCGCCGAGGTCGGATCGGGCAACATATCCGCCGCTCTGCTCGATTAGCGTTGCGATTTGAGCCACGGCGCCATCAAAATCGGTCACAATCAAGTCGACCGTACCTGAACTGATGACGCGGCGCTTGGCAGGCGCATCGGCGGCGGGTACTTGGCCGCGCACTCCTGCCTGGCCCGCTGCACCGGCTGGCCCGAACGCGCCCTTCACGTCTTGTGCGAACTTCTCATTCTCGTTGAATTCGTCTCCCCCCATGGGCACCGTTGGAGCCTCAGACTTGTGAGCATCGCATCCCAAGACGAGCAATGCGCCCAAAAAAACTGCCAAGAAATGAAATGAGCGCATACACACCTCCAGAGGGGTGGCGGAGAGGATCTTACTGCCTTTACGTACGCTCGAAACCAGCCGTTCGTTGCACCGGAATTGAGTTCGGCTTGTAAGAATGATGCATGGGCGCGACGATTATTCCCGCAAAGTTGCCAGGTCGCGTTGGGCCGCCTGATAATCCTCCGGCGTATTCAGATTTCGTAGCGATTGAAAAGTCGGATCGGAATCCGCCAATTCGTGAGCTTCGACCACGCGCGTCGGCACTGCTTCAAACAAAAAGACGGGCCGCATGCGATTCTCGCTCAGCAGACGCAAAACCGCTTCGCGCACTTCGGTTCGATACACCGCCGCCATCGGATGATGGAACTCGCCGACTTTTGGAACGCAAATCGAACGATCGCCAAGCAATTCGATTATCCTGCGAACGAGAGCCGGCTGGAGAAAGGGCACATCGCACGAAGAGAGATAGGCCGCGTCGGCACGGCCTTCGAGCGCTTCGAGACCGGCGGCCAGGCCCTGAAGCGGGCCGCGGCCTTCTTCCGGGTCGCGGACAATCTCAATAGCGGCGGGAAGGGGCGGCACTTCTTGGCCGGGCGCGGCCACCACCACGATGGGGTTTACGATTCCGGAGAGAATGCGCACTACGCGCGGCAGCATCAGTTCGCTACCGAACGGCAGCCAAGCCTTTGGCTGGCCCATCCGGCTGCTGCGTCCGCCGCACAAGACAATTCCGCCGGTGCGCATGGTAGTTCAAACTTGCATCAAGTCGTTAAGCGATAATTCGCGAATCGCTTCGATCGGAATTTGGCCGTCCCGATCCCAGCCGCGCGACGAGTAATACGATTGAATCATCGTTTGCAATCGCTCGCGCGGCAGCGACGCGCCCGGAGCACTACCCGCCGGCAGATCTTCGGACAGGAAACGCGCAGGCAATGTGTCTTCGGCCGGCGTCCAGCCTTCGCGAATGTTGAACAGCTTCTTCGCGGTGACAATGCGCCGTGCTACGGTCCGTAATTCCTCGGCCGTCACGTCCCAGCCGGTCACTTTCGCCAGCAATTCAGCACTTTCGGCATAGAGTTCACCGAACACGCCGCGAAG
>JBGQCZ010000693.1:0-3474 GCA_041495645.1 Gemmataceae bacterium
TTGATGAAATCGAGAAAGCGCATCCGGACGTTTGGAACATGCTGCTCCAGATCATGGAAGAAGGCCGCTTGACCGACAATGTCGGCCGGATCGTGGATTTCAAGAACTCGATCCTGATCATGACCACGAACATTGGGGCCGAGCAGATTACCGGCAAGGAGGCGCTTGGATTCTCGAAGAAGGACTCGAACACCACCTACGAAAAGATGAAGCAGCTTCTCAAGCAGGAAATGGAGCGGAACTTCCGGCCGGAATTCCTGAACCGCGTGGACGACATTATTGTCTTCCGCGGTCTGACCAAGGAAGACCTCAATCACATCATCGACATCGAACTGTCGAAGGTGTCGAAGCGTCTCAAGGAGAAGCACTTGGTGCTGGTGCTTTCCGCCGAAGCGAAGGAACTCCTCATCGATCGCGGCACCAGCCTGGAGTTTGGCGCCCGACCGCTACGCCGGGCGATCGAACACTTGCTTGAAGACCCGCTGTCCGAGGAATTGCTCCGCGGCGCGTTCGCCGGCAAAGACACTCTTCACGCTCGCGTCGAGGAAAAGGAAGGCGAGAAAAAATTGGTCTTTGACGCGACCACAAAGGAACCGGATAAGCCGGAAAAGACAGAAGCGCTCGCTGCCGGGTGATGTTTCACAAATTACGTAGACCAAGAACCGTGCGGTTCTTGGTCTTTTTTCGTGTCATTCGAGCAATTCGCCGTTTAATAGCTTCATGGTCGCTATTGCTCCATCAATTCTGTCCGCCGATTTCGCCCGTCTGGGCGAACAGGTCCGGGAAGTGGAACAAGCCGGGGCCGATCGGATTCACGTCGATGTGATGGACGGGCATTTCGTTCCCAACCTCAGTATGGGGCCGATCGTCGTCCAGGCGCTTCGCCCGGTGACAAAATTGCCGTTGGAAGTGCACCTGATGATTGAGCGGCCGGCTCAGTTCGTTGACCCGTTCTTGATGGCTGGATCGGATACTCTCATCGTCCATTTGGAAGTGCTGCCCGATCCGTTGCCGCTGGTGCGGGAGATTCGGCGGCGCGGAAAGCGGGTTGGCCTCGCTCTCAACCCGAACACGCCCGTTGAAGGAATCAAGCGTTACCTGGCCGAGATCGACTTGGCGCTCTGCATGACGGTATTTCCCGGTTTCGGCGGCCAATCGTTCCTGGCGGAGAGCCCGGCCCGTATTCGTCAGCTTCGTAGCCTGATCGAGCGACTGAATCCACGTTGCGAACTGGAAGTGGACGGCGGCATCGACCTGGAAACGGCGAAACAATCGGTCGACGCCGGGGCCAACGTGTTGGTAGCGGGCACCTCGATTTTTCGTGCTTCCGGCGGTGCGCTCGCCGCAATGCAAGCGATGCGCGAGCGAATCGGTTAGATCGGCTGTGCGGGATTTCTGGGCCACACCAGCGTAATTTCCCACCATATTCCGCGAGTTAAAGCATCTGCTCCAGCGGGCGGCACTCTGCATACGAAAGAGATACATATGGCCAAGGATTGGGCCAATCCTCATACAGTCGCTCGACTGCTCATCCAGGAAAGCTTTTTTAGAATATGCTTCTCCTATTGGCCCGAAGGCGGCCGGGGACTTCATGCGCCGAACGTTTGCCTACTTGTTGATCTGCTTGCCGTTGTGCCTGCTCCTTGTGCCCAACAGCGTGCCGGTCGCGCTGTCGATTTCCGGCTCGTCGGAAAAGCTCTACTGCGACGATGGTGGCTCATTGCCAAGCGACGAAGTTTTTGCTCGATTGGCGTGCGAGAACCCAGTGGAGATGCTCAGGCAAAGCCTGAAGAAATACGACCGCGAAATCAAGGGCTACTGCGGGTTGATGAAGAAACATGAACGGATCAAAGGCAAAGAGCAGAGCAGCGAGCTGATCGATTTTTGTTTTCGCGAGGAGCCCTACAGCGTGCTGATGAAATGGCGGCAGGGAGCGCGTGGGGCCAAGGCATCGCTTTACGTGTGCGGCCAGAACAACAACAAAGTGGCGGTGGTCACCAATACCAAGCTGGCCGTGACTTGGGATATCGATCCCGAGGGCCGTTTCGCCGCCGACGCCGGCCGTTATTCGATTCGCGAGTTTAGTTTGCGACAAGGCACGGAACGCATGCTTCGGGCCTGGCAGGCCGCGAAAGACCGTGGGGCTCTTACGGTAGAGTATTTGGGGAAACTTCCGGTGGTCGAACTCGACGGACGTGTGTGCTACATTCTCAAGCGCACGTGCAATCCGCCCGAGGATGACGGAATCGCCGCGGTTGAAGTGGCGATCGATGCCGAAAACTGGCTGCAGTTGGGCTCAACTCTCACTGATGTGCATGGCCAATTGGTCGGCCAATATCAAATCTGCGCGTTGAAGATCAATCCCGAGTACGACGTCAAGCAGTTCGAGCGCTCAGCGCTCAAGAAGTGAAATAGCTCACGACAGTTTGCTCACGGGCGGGCAGGGACGGCCATCGTTCTCGGACTGTTCCGCGCGCCTCCGTTGAACAACTGGGGCGCTTGCAATTCTCGTTGAAAGCTCTCGATCGGCAGCGTCAGCGTCTTTTCGACTTTGCCAGACTTCGAAACTTCGTAGGCGTTGCCGAATTCAATGCCGAATTGTTTGCCCTGGCGCAGACCGTTCGGAAGACTCGGCTGCTGGAGATCGCCGGGGCGAACGCCCGGACGCAGCGCCATCGTTCGAGGGCCGAGTTCGACGTTTACGCCGCCGGAGTACTTGTAGTCACCATCCATGATTGCCGTGCGGAAATGGACGCGCAAGCGCTCGGTCTCCGGGATCCAAGTCACGAACATGACTTCGACGCGGTCGCGTGGGCCGGTGGCTTTGCGATCCTTCAATGCCTCCGCTGCGGCCATTTCCATCGCCGTATCGATTTGCCGCACCTGATCCTTGACCTGTTGCTCGTACTTTTTTCGGAGATCCTCGATCACTTCCTCGAGTTTGAACGGGAATTCCCTGGTGCCGTCCATTCGGCGCATCCGGGTTGCGACGAATGCGTCCATGGCGGGACTGCCAAGCCCGTCGTTCACTTCGATCTCCACCAACGCATACTTGCCCTTCACGTCCCATTGTCCGATCGTGGTCGATGAGGCCATACTCAAGTTGTCAAAACGCTTTCGTTCGCCTTTGTCGCCAACGCCCAGCATGAGCGAACCAATCATCGGATTCTGCTTTACCGGGACGTAGACCCAACGGTAGCTTCCACCGCCATAGCCCAGGCACATCTGGTCGGCCGGGCCGCTGCGACCTTCCAGCGTCAGCACCGGTTGGGCGTCTCGCACCAGCACCCCGACGATCTTGCCCGGAAGAGGCACATGTCGCCGGAAGGGAATGTACCCCTTGCGGTCGGTGATCGTGGCCGATCCGGCCGACGGAACCGGAACGGACAGCAGCGGCGACGCTGTCGCGCCAACAACCATGATTGCAAGCATGAGACGTGCGAATGACGGCGACATCGGCTGTTCTCTTTGAAA
>JBGQCZ010000694.1:0-3471 GCA_041495645.1 Gemmataceae bacterium
AGCAGTAAATCGCGAAGCGCAGTCGATGGCGACTAATTTGGGACTGCCGGCAGGAACGAACCTGCCTGGTTTAAGCTGAGTGCCGGAGGCCGCAACGTGAGCGAGGAACGCCCCGGCGTGATTCAGCGCCTGATCGACGAATTCGCCAAGCTGCCGGGCATCGGTCCGAAGTCGGCGGAGCGCATGGCGCACTTTTTGCTGAACCGCGACCGGGCCGCTGCGTTGCAACTGGCCGAGGCGCTGAAGGAACTGGTGGAAAGGGTCCGCCCGTGCAAAGAGTGCTTCAATCTCACGGAAGGCGAAGTTTGCTCGATCTGCCGCGACTCGCGCCGGGACCGATCGATGATTTGCGTGGTTGAATATCCGCGTGATCTGACCATCTTCGAACGGATCGGGACTTACCGCGGCGTGTATCACGTGCTAAACGGGCGGCTGGCCCCGTTGGACAACGTCGGGCCAGATAAGTTGACGTTTGACGACTTGGCCCGGCGAGTGCGGGCGGGCGGGGTGCAAGAGGTAATCCTGGCGACCAGTCCGACACTGGAAGGCGATGGGACGGCGCTATTCGCCTCGAACCTGTTGGCCGGAACCGGAGTGAAGATTACGCGGCTCGCGCGCGGATTGCCATCCGGTTCGTCGATCGAATTGGCCAACACGCAAATGTTGGCGGATGCGTTGGAAGGCCGGCGCAGTTTCTGAACGATTGGATCCTGGAACAGAAGGTTGTTGGCGATGTCTCATATGGGCATGTCGCTGGGTATGCAAACTCAGCAACGGCAGGAAATGCGGCTCGCCCCCCGCATGATCCAGTCGATGGAGATTCTCCAGCTCCCGATCATGGAGTTGAAGGAACGCGTCGAACAGGAATTGCAGGAAAACCCGGTTTTGGAAGAAGCCGACGAAGTCGAACTCCCCGAACCCATTGAGACGACCGAAACGGAGCCGAATTTCGACCCCGACGGCCCCATGGTGACCGACGCCGACAATCAGGCCGATTTCAATCGCCTCGAAGAAATCAATCGCGACTGGGAAAACCACTTCAACGAAGAACACCGCCCGTCGCGCGGCGGCATGGACGAAGAAAGCGACCGCAAGCACGACGCCATGCAAAACATGCCGACGCGCCCGCCCTCGCTTCACGATCATCTCGCGGAACAGTTGGCCTACCTTGACGCCGACCCCGAGCAATACGAACTGCTTACCTACGTGATCTCGCACCTCGCCGACAACGGCTGGCTCGGCGCGTTTGTCGACAAGGAACCCGACGACGAAAAGAAGAACGGTCGCAAGAAGAAAACCGAGAAAACTTGGGTCCCGCACACACTGGAAGACCTGGTGGCGAATTATTCGAAGCCGGTTTCGCTGCATGAAATGGAAGGCGCGCTGGCCATGATCCAGCGCCTCGATCCGCCCGGCGTCGGGGCCCGCGATCTGAAGGAATGCTTGCTGCTGCAATTGACCCCGGACATGCCGCAGCACGACTTGCTCCGCGTTCTCATTCTCGATCACTTAGAGGACCTCGATCAAAACCGCCTGCCGATCATCGAAAAGAAGACCGGCCATTCGGTCGAGGAAATCCTCGAAGCCCGGGAACTGCTGATGAGCTTCAACACGCACCCCGGGTCAATCGTCTCCGCCAAAGACACGCAGTATATCAATCCCGATGTCGTGGTTGAACGCAACGACAAGGGAGACTACGACGTACGTTTGACCGACGACTGGCTGCCCGAGATTCGCATTTCGCGCCAATACATCGAATTGGCCCGCCAAAAAGGGCTCGATCCCAAGACCAAGGATTTCCTGCGGCGCAAGATTAACTCGGCGGAATGGCTGGCGGACGCGATCCGGCAGCGGCGCAATACCCTGGAGCGAGTCACGCGGGCCATTGTCGAGCATCAACGGGCCTTCCTGGATCTCGGACCGGAACACATCAGGCCGCTGAAGATGCAGCAAATTGCCGATCAGGTGAAAGTCCACGTGACGACCGTCAGCCGGGCCGTGGACGACAAATGGGCGCAAACGCCGCGCGGCGTATTTCCATTGAAGCGATTCTTCGTCGGCGGGGCCGAAAACCAACTGACGAACGAAGACGTGGCTTATGAAACCATCCGGAACAAACTCCTTGAGATGATCGGTGCCGAGGACAAGACGAATCCACTATCAGACGACGAACTGGTCAAGAAACTCAACGAGGCCGGGTTCCCCGTCAAGCGGCGCACGGTCACCAAGTATCGAATGATGCTCAATATCCCCTCGTCGCGGCAACGGAAGGACTGGACCAAATAAGCGCTTCTCTTTCGCCAGAAGAAGACCGCATCCGGCAAGGCGGCGGCGTAAAAGCCATCGAACGGCAACACGAGAAAGGCCGCCTGACGGCTCGCGAGCGCATAGTGCGCTCGATTGACCCCAGCACTGAATTCTTCGAACTTGGCCTGTGGGCCGCCTGGAACATGTACGCGGATTGGGGCGGCGCACCGGCGGCGGGCGTGATTACTGGCATCGGCCGCGTTTCCGGCCGGCTCGCGATGATCATCGCTAACGATGCCACCGTCAAAGCCGGTGCCTTTTTTCCCATGACCTGCAAGAAGGTTCTCCGAGCCCAGCGCATCGCAATGGAGAACCGTGTTCCTCTCGTTTATCTCGTCGATTCGGCCGGAGTGTTTCTTCCCTTGCAAGACGAAGTCTTTCCGGACGAAGACGACTTCGGCCGCATTTTTCGCAACAACGCAGTCATCTCCGCCTTGGGCATTCCACAATTCGCCGCGATCATGGGCAACTGCGTGGCCGGCGGCGGCTATCTCCCCGTTCTTTGCGACAAACTACTGATGACGGACGGCAGTGGTCTGTATCTCGCCGGGCCGGCGCTCGTCAAAGCGGCCATCGGTCAAACCGTCGATCACGAATCGCTGGGCGGCGCCAACATGCACGCGTCGATCAGCGGCACGATCGACTTCCGCGAGCCAAACGATGAGGCCTGCCTGGAACGCTTACGGCGGCTCGTCGACGCGCTGCCAGCAGAGACGAGCGGTATCCAAGCCTCAGTCCCAAAGACCCAGTCCTCAGTACCCAATACTCAAGGCGAATACGACGTTCGCGACCTGATCCGAGTCATTCTCGATGACGCGCCATTCGACGAATTCAAGGCCGAGTACGGTCAAACACTTGTTTGCGGATACGGCCGTTTGGGAGGCGTGGCCGTCGGCGTGGTCGCCAATCAGAAGAAACATTGCAAGCCGGCGCAGCGGCCAATTCAAATGGGCGGGGTGATTTACGTCGATAGCGCCGACAAGGCCGCCCGCTTCATCATGGACTGCAACCAGACCCGCGTGCCGATCCTGTTCCTTCAGGACGTAAATGGCTTTATGGTAGGACGCGATTCCGAACAAGCGGGCATCATTCGCGCCGGCGCCAAACTGGTCAACGTCATCAGCAATAGCGTCGTACCGAAGATCACATTGATCACGGGAGGAT
>JBGQCZ010000695.1:0-3470 GCA_041495645.1 Gemmataceae bacterium
TGCAGAAAAACGAGAAGACGCGAGTTTATGCCCTGGCCCGCGAGCTGGACGTCGACACCAAGGATCTCCTGCAGATTTGCAAGGAACTGGGATACGATGTTAAGAACCAGCTCTCGGGTTTGGAACCGGACCAATGCGACCGGGTCAAAGAACGGATCGCCAGCGGTTCTAAGGCAGCTGCTGCGCCTTCGACTAATGCGCCCGTCCGCCCGGCAATGACCAACCAGAGTATTTCCGATTTGAACAAGGTGCGCGTCTTGCCCACGCGCGCCAAGAAAGGCGATTCTGAACAAGGCGTCGCGCAAGCCCCGCCGATCACGCCCGCTGCCGTTCAGGCCCCGCCCGATGCTCCAAGTTCTTCGCCAGAAGTGACCATTGCCGCGGAAATCGGGCGAGAACCGGCGGCCGATGCGCCGCACAAAGCGCCCTCGACCGTGAGCCATCCGGCCGCTCACGAGCCTACGCAACCGCCTGCCCAGACCACCGTGGCACAGGATGCAAACCCGGCTCACCCATCAAGGCCGGCCGGTTCACCCCAGGATCCGAGCCGCGTGCGCGATATGCGCGACTTGAGCCGCGGCCGTTTCGGCGATCCGAGAGCTCCGTCCGGACCCAAACCAGATGGCGGCACGCCCGCGGCGCCGCCGCTGATGCGCCGCGCTCTGCGTCCCGGCGTACGTCCTCATCCCGGCGCCGGCGCTGCCAGCGCGAAACCAATCCCCACGCCGAGCCTCCGCGACAAACTGTTCAAATCCGCCGACCAGGCCAAGCCGAAAGAAAACGTCCTCAAGCCGAAGGTCAAGTTCGATTCCGACGAACAGATGCGGCAAATCGGCCAGCTTCAAAACAAGAAGCAGGTCGATCAGGTGATCAAGGGCCCGACCGGTCAGGGACCGGCCCCAATCATTGACATCTCGGACGAGGACGATGAGGAGAAGAAGAAAAAGCACGGCGCCGCCGCGGACGCCGGCGGCATCCCCGGCCGCAGCGAACGGCACGCCAAGCGAAAGGAACGCGCCGAGCGACGCAAGGCCACCATGGCCGTCACCATTACCGGCGACGGCCAGGTCGAGTTGCTCGAAGAAGACGAGCGCGTTCGCCGGCGGAAATCGGCCGCGCACCGAAAGCACCGCGAACCGACCTTGCCGCGACTGGGAAAGGTGCCAATCGAGGAGCCTATCAGCGTTCGCTCGCTCTCCGAGGCCATCGGTTGGAAGGTCGGCAAGTTGTTGTTCCAGTTGATGGAACTCGGCGCTTCGAAGAACACCACGGTCAATTCCATCGTCGAAACGGAATTGGCCGAAACCGTAGCCCTGGAAGCAAATGTCGAGCTCGATATTCGCCGTGCGCCCGACGCGGAAGAACGCCTGATGGCCTCCCACGCCCTCGAAGACAATCCTGCCGAATTGGTCTATCGCGCCCCGGTCGTGACGATCATGGGTCACGTCGATCACGGCAAGACCACGCTGCTCGACTATATCCGGCAAAGCAATGTGGTTGATACCGAGGCGGGCGGCATCACCCAGGTGATCCGCGCCTGGCGCGTCGAGCACAACGGCAAACCGATTACCTTCATCGACACGCCCGGCCACGAAGCATTCACCAAAATGCGTGCTCGAGGCGCCCAGGTTACCGACATCGCGGTCATCGTGGTTGCCGCTACCGACGGCGTCATGCCTCAAACCGAGGAGGCAATCAGCCATGTCAAGGCGGCCAACGTGCAAATGGTGATTTGCATTACCAAGACCGACATGCCGAACGCCAACATCAACAAGACGCGGCAGCAATTGTATAGCCTGAATGTGCTTCCCGACGGCATGGGCGGCGACGTTCCGTTTGTCGAGACCGCACTGGTCAAGGAACGGGATAGCAACAACTGGAAAGTGGCGCGAGGCGTGGATGAATTGCTGGAAAACCTGGCGATTCAGGCCGAAGTTCGCGAACTGAAATCCAATCCCAATAAGCCGGCGAGCGGCACATGTCTCGAAGCCCACAAGGAGGGCGACGAAGGTGTATTTGCGACTCTGTTGGTGCAGCAGGGCACGTTGAAAAAAGGAGACGTGTTGCTTTGCGGCGGCAGCTACGGCCGCGTGCGGGCGCTTTACAACGACTTAGGCAAATCGATCGAAGAAGCCGGTCCGAGCGTGCCGGTGCGCATTACCGGCTTGGACGAAGTGCCCGATGCGGGCGATTCGTTCCATATCGTGCCCGACTTGGGTGCGGCCCGCGAAATTGCCGAAAAACGCAGTGAAAAGAAGCAAGACGCCGCGCTCTTCAAGCACACCCCGTTCACCCTCGAATCGCTGAACATCAAGAAGGTCGCGGAAGTTAAGGTCATCCTCAAGGCCGATTTCCGCGGCTCGATCGAAGCCATCCGGGCTGAACTCGAAAAACTCAAGCACGAGGAAGTGCGCGTCCGCCTCCTGCACGCGGCCATTGGCGGAATCACCGAGAGCGACGTGCAACTGGCGCTGACTTCGCCCGAAGACACGCTTATCGTCGGCTTCAATGTCGTCCCGGACAACAAAGCCAAGGAATTGGCCGAGGCCCGTGGCGTACCGATTCGCGAGTACAACATCATCTACAACCTGACCGACGACCTTAAGAAGGCCCTCGAAGGCAAGCTCAAACCACGCGAAGAGATCGTTCATTTGGGCCGAGCCCTGGTCCGAAAGACCTTCAAGATCAGCAAGGTCGGCACCGTGGCCGGTTGCTTTGTCACGCAGGGCGTCATCGAGCGTTCCGCCAAGATTCGCCTCATTCGCGACGGCGTGGTCGTCTATCCGCCGGCCGACAAGACGGTTGGCCTGGAGTCGCTCAAGCGCGTGAAGGACGACGCCCGCGAAGTCACGCAAGGCTACGACTGCGGCATCAAGATCGCCGGTTACGACGACATCAAGGACGGCGACGTAATCGAGGCCTTCCGCATCGACCAGATTAAGCGCACTCTGTAACAGAGATCAGAAGTCAGAGATCAGAGGTCAGTGCCGGATCCAAAGATTCTGATTTCTGAGCTCTGACTTCTGACCTTTGACTTCCATGGTTACCGGTTCGCTGGAAGTGAGACTGCTGGTGCGCGAGGCTCGCACGCTGAAGGACAAGCGGCAGGTGGTGCGGAGCATTCTCGACCGCATGCGGAACGAATTCAACGTTTCGGCGGCCGAGGTGGAAGGATTGGACGATCACCGCACGGCCACGCTGGGGTTCGCCATGGTTGGCTGGGACGCCGCTCACGTTCGCGAAGCGCTGCAACGCATCGCCGAAGCATTGCGCCGCCATCCGATCGCCGAGTTCGTGAGTTGCGACTTGGAAATCACATAGCCGCCGGCTTGCCGGGGGAAATCAGTTAGCGTCGCGGATCCTCCGGCAAGCCGGGGGATAAATGGAGTGGAATGAAGACCCATCGGCTGGCCCGGGTTCGCGAAGTGATTCGCGAGGTGGCCAGCGAGACGATCTTGTTCGAGATGAAA
>JBGQCZ010000696.1:0-3454 GCA_041495645.1 Gemmataceae bacterium
ATCTCGGCCACAGTGCCCGGCAATGGGCAGCGCGACTTGTTCAACGAGTCCGTGGAAGAAACAGGAACGATCGTCGGTAGCGGAGGTTGGGCGAATATCATCGACAAGTACGCGAAGGCAAAAGACTATTGCAACGCGCCATTTGAGGTCCGTCACGACGGCAGCAGGAAAACCATTGTACCGACGCCCGGAGAGTGGATCGGCGACGCCCGGAATGGTCATCCGGGGCGGAGCCGGAGAGTTGACTTGCGGTGCGAGTCTGCGACCGCAATCGAATTCCCAAGTGATTCCTTTGATGCCGTTTTCACAGACCCGCCGTACTTCCACAACGTTCAGTATGCCGAGCTGATGGACTTCTGCTATCTTTGGCTCCGCCGGTTGGTCGATGATGCGGCTTTCAAAGTTCCAAGTACGCGAAACGAGGGTGAGCTCACTGGCAACGACACCATGGAGCGTGACCTCACTCACTTCTCATTGGGTTTGTCACAAGTGTTCAGCCGCGCAGCACGGGCGCTGAAACCTGGCGGCCCTCTGGCCTTTACCTACCACCACAACACCTTCGAGGCTTACTTCCCGCTGGTTGCGGCAATTCTCGACGCTGGACTGCACTGCACGGCGACGATTCCGTGCCCGGCAGAAATGGCGGCATCGATTCACATAAACGGCACGGGTTCGTCAGTCATCGATACTATTTTCGTTTGCCGCTCGACAGCCACTAACCCGGACGCCGAGCAATCGACCGATTCACTTCGCGAATTGCTGGCGAATGATTCAGCGCTCTTGCAAGCTGGCGGCGTCACCATCACAAAGGGTGACATTCGCTGTATTATTCACGGCCAATTGGCGCGGTGGGCAATTTCAGATTTGCGGGCGACGTGGGATCGTGAGGCAGAGATGCGCAAGAAGCTGGGTCGGGTCGTTGCATGGGGGAACTCACCACGAATCAAACAGGTTCTCGCCGACGGCTTCTTTGTCGCATTGGGTCAGGATGAATCGCTTAGCAAGGTGGCGGCCAAGGGACGGAGGAGAGCGGATGCCCGCGTTTCCTTTTGAGGTCAGCTTTGCCGAAGTTGAGACGCGACTCGATGAGTTTGTCGGCGCAGTATTCTCGTCACTCGAATCCGAATTTCTCGTGATGCCGAAGGGTGAAGGGTTTGTCGAATACGTTGTCTTTCAAACAGGATACGAAGCACTCAAGCGAGCCACTGCCGGTTTTGCGAGCATGCAAGCCGAGGCCGTACTTTCAGCAGTCCTGCAAACGCCCATCTCGTTAATTGTCCTTCGCACAATTCTCGGCTTCACCCCATCGGAGTGGGCATATGTCGCAAGCTTGAAAACCAGTGTCAAGATTGATCAAGGCGCGGCCCGCTCGATTGATCGGAAAATTCGTCGTTCCCCAACCAAGCCGTTGAGTCCCTCGCCAAAAACACAAGAACGGGTTGCAGCGCTGGTCACTACGGCTTGTGACCTCATCGGCGCGGGCACCCCGTCCGTCCCGTCCGAGAAGATCCACCGACTCGACAAGGCGGACACCAAGGCCGGGCTCACCGGAGTTCAGTCGATGGCGAACATAAGTGTCCCCTACCCAATGCTCCTATACGAGCGATTCCTCGGACGCCCTTTTGCTGGACACCGCGATTCCGTGTCCGATTTGATCGGCGACAGCTTGGAGATTCGCATTGAAGAGTCATTGACCCAAGCAGGGATTTCATACCGAAAGACAAAACGCGCGGAAAAAATTACGGGTTTTGACCAAACACCGGATTTCATCATTCCTGACGAATTCAATCCACTGGTCGTCATCGAGGCCAAAGTTACGGAGGACGATGGGACCGCACGAGACAAAGTCACTCGCGTGCAACATCTGGCCGATTGGAATGAGCGCAGGGTGCGAGATGGGTTGCAGCGATACGAGCTAATCGCCTGCATTGGTGGCCGAGGCTTTGGCGTGCGGCGCGAAGACATGCGAAAACTATTGCTTGCAACGAAAGGCAAGGTGTTTACGCCGAAGAACCTGGACCGCCTTGTAAGCTGTTCGCTGCTTCAAGGATTCAGGACTCATCCAAAATCTACTTAGGCCCTACCGCGTTAAACAATTCCGATCGGAATGGGTTGCGCGAGGGAGAATAGTCGTGCCTTGGCCGCTTGCCCACCTCCCGCGCGTTGAGAGCCCAGTCACAAGGAAATCGCGGATTGTCAAGATGGGGCAATCTGGCATGAAATTGCAGTTCGGAGGTGAAGTGCCGTTCCGCACGAGCTGGTTGTGGCCGCGAACCATTTCCGACCGGCCAGCATCCAACAGGTGTCGTTGGTCGATACCAGTTGAAATCAGAAGCATCGGCTGCGTCCGCTTGACAGTCGCCCACGAAAGGCCGATGCTGATATCAGGCACTCACGGGCAGGTGCCGGGGCTTCGGCCATCCGGCTGATAACTATGAATTGACCTGTTCGGACAGGGTTCGGGTAACACCGGGCTTTGTGCTGTTTGAATTGGGCGGGGCGAGGCGGTCAACATGCCGCCTCGCCCCGTTCTTTTTCACGGGATGCGCGTAATCCCCAAGTCCCTTGTGGAAATCAGGTCGTACCAAGTGGAGTCGCCGTCGAGGTAAGCTCCCACCGCCCCGCACACCATGTTCGCCAACTGGACGAGTTCCTCCGGTCCCGACCCCCGAACGTCACCTTGCCCACCAACGGCGAGCCAACTCGCACGCCCGAACGCAACTCGCGGAACTTCTTCTTGATCACGGCCAGGTACTTGCCGTCTTGATTATCGTCCACGACGACCAGTTCATTCAGTGATTGCTTGCCGCCGGCCAATCCGGCCCGGCGGAGTTCTTCCGCCAAGTACACGGAACGCAGGCAAGCCGCGAGCGACACGGCGCAGGCCCAATGGACTACCGCTGCCCCGGCTGTCAGCCAATCGGGATGCTTCTTGTCGACCGCGGCCACGGCAAATCGAAACGGATGACCCATCGCTGCCTGGAAAAATGCGCTGCGCCGGTCGGGCCGGGTCGTCTTGCTGAACTTGAATTCGTACCCTTTCAATCCAGACTGAAGGTGGAATTGCCTGATGCCGGTTCGATAGGCCTCTACGTCCGCTTGCGTCGGCAGCCAAACTGCGGCAAGGCGGAAATGCGGCGAAAGCGTTCCCGTTTCACCCGATTCGTCAATGAACGTGGGCATCCTTGAGATAATAGGAGTCGAAAACCCGTCCTGCAGCGCAAAACAAATCCGCGTTTCAACTTGGTCCTACGACCCCCACGGTTCGCGGGTGTCGAGGCAGGCGGCACCAAGCGGGCGTCTCAATTTCGAACGGCCCTGAAGGCAGTGAATCCCCCGGCGTCCGTGTGCATGGCGGCATTTTCGTGGGTTTCGAGTTCTTCGCGTTCTTCGCGCTGTCTGGCGATCAGTCGATCCGCCAGTTCGTCGAGCGCTCGATCCAGGTCTTCGTACG
>JBGQCZ010000697.1:0-3449 GCA_041495645.1 Gemmataceae bacterium
ACATTGAGCAAGAATTCATTGAAGTATTCCGACCACGCCGAGCCTACAGTCGCCGCGCTCATGGCATACTCGAGGATCAAGTCCCAACCAATGATCCAAGCGAGAAGTTCGCCGAGCGTGGCGTAGGCGTAGGTGTAAGCGCTGCCTGCGACCGGCGCCATCGACGCGAACTCGGCGTAACAGAACGCCGCCAGTGCACAACCGAGGCCCGCGACGACATACGAGAGCATTACCGCCGGCCCGGCATTGTCCGCAGCCACACGGCCAGTCATCACAAAGATACCGGCGCCAATAATCGCACCAATGCCGAGAGAAGTGAGGCCGACCGGCCCCAGCACGCGCCGTAAGCGCCCCTCGTCCTGGGCCATTTCCTTGTGCAATTGCTCAAGCGATTTCGTTGCAAACAAGCGTTGAAAAAACGTCATGAAGCTCCTCAGCGTCAGTGGTCAGGAGTTCGATTTTCCGATCAAGCGCCAGACAAGATACACGGGAATCCCCGCCAATACTAGGAGTAATCCGGGCCAAGTGTAGATGGGTTTCACGATCAGCAGGTCGAGCATCACGGCCAAACACAGCAATACGTACAGCGCCGGCAACACCGGATAGCCGAACGCGCGGTACGGCCGCTCGGCTCCGGGACGCTTGAACCGCAGAATGAACAGCCCAACGACGGTCAGACCATAGAAGAGCACAGCTGCAAAAATCACGTACTCCAGCAAGTTGCCATATGTCCCGCTGAAGACCAGCGCGCCGGCCCAGATTGCTTGCGCCCATAGCCCCCAACCGGGCACGCCGTTGCGATTCAACAGTCCCGCGCCGCGAAAGAAAAGCCGGTCTTGAGCCATCGCGTAGTACAGCCGCGCCCCCATCAGGATCAGGCCGTTCAAGCAGCCAAACGTCGAGATCATGATGGCAATGGCCATCAGTCGGGTGCCCACGTTTGGCCACGCCAGCTCCATCAGTGCGGTGCCGACCCGTTCATCCTTGGCGCATTCGATACCGTGCTCAGCGGGCGTCGCACGTTCATAAACTTCCTTTTGTTCCGCGGTGGCTTTCTCTTTGTCGATCGCCACCTGCAATAGCGCCTCGCGTTTCGCAGGCGCGGCCTGCAACGGCAGGCTCGATAAGTATGCGACATTGGCCATGACATAGAGTGCTATCACCAATCCGGTCCCGAGAACCATACTGAGAGCCAAGTTGCGCCGCGGGTTTCGGACTTCCCCGGCGACAAAGGTGACGTTGCCCCAGGCATCGGCCGAAAACAACGCGCCGACGAGCGCTCCGCCCGCCACCATCCAGGCGATGAGTTGTCCCGCCCCTGGCAGCAGCTTGCGTACTTCCGCCTCCCGCAGGGTGTCGCCGGTTCCCCAGGGATGAGCGAAATTCTGCTGGAACACACCGGAGTCAGACGTGATGAACAGTCCAATGACGATCAAAACAACAAGCGATCCGATCTTTGCAACCGTGAAAATGTTTTGAACTAATCGCCCTTGATTGATGCCGAGCGTGTTCCACAGCGTAAGTGTCAAGATAAGTGCCACGGCAACAACCTGACGCCCAATCCCTTCGCCAATGCCTGGCAGCAATACTCCGAGAAACTTGGCAAAGGCAACTGCAACTGCCGCGATCGTTCCCGTTTGAATCACCGTGAACGAAGTCCAGCCATAGAGAAAGCCGAATAGTGGACTGTAGGCTTCACGCAGGAACACATATTGTCCGCCCGCCTGCGGCATCATGGCGGCCAGTTCGGCGTAACTCAACGCGCCAAGAACTGTCATCAATCCGGCGATGGCCCATACCGCCAGCAACCAGCCCGAGCCGCCCGTATCACGCACAATATCCGCAGAAACAATGAAAATGCCCGAGCCGATCATCGTGCCGGCCACGAGCATGCTCGCGTCGAACAGCCCGAGCCGTTGCTGAAACCCGCCGCTTCGGGTGGCTTCACTCATGTCTTCTCCACGATCAGCGTGACCGGCCCTTCGTTGACTAACTCGACGTGCATGTCGGCGCCGAATCGCCCGGCTGCCGCCGGCACACCCAGCGCTTTGACCGCATTGATAAACGCTCCGTAAAGCGGAATCGCGATCTCGGGCCGCGCCGCCGCCATGAAGCTTGGCCGCTTGCCTTTCGAGCAATCGCCGTAGAGCGTGAACTGACTCACCACCAGTACGCCGCCGCCGACTTCGGTCACGTCGCGGTTCATCTTGCCTTCGTCGTCGCGAAAGATTCGCAAGCCGACGATCTTGTCGGCGAGCCAGCGGACTTGCTCTGTCGTGTCCTCGGGCGCGATGCCAAGCAACACGAGCAAGCCGCGGCCGATCTCGCCGACGATTTCGCCGTCAACGGTGACCTTGGCACGCGAAACGCGCTGAACCACCGCACGCATCATTGATCTCTGGAAACGGAGTCGTTGCGAAAGATTGTATGAGGTAGCCCCGAAGTTTACGTTTCGCGCTCATCGGTCGCGACGGGCGACTAATTTTCAGCGCGGCAAGTCGCAACAAACAAGATCAACCACAAAGGCACAAAGCCGCAAAGAAGACTTAAGATTGTCGAATTAATCCCCGCATTGTTTGTGGCTTTGTGGCTTTGTGGTTAACAATTTCTTCGCACTTTGCGAAGAATTCAAACGTTTGTTTGCGCGTTCGCGCAAACCATGTCGTGCAGCCGCAAATGATAAAAAAATGAAATTCGCTCTTTCGCCGACCCCGAAGGCTTGGTAATCTATCTCAAGACTCGTTACTCGCTCGAACTATTCGCCTCTTTGCCGGCCGATACCGGCCCGTACTTCCGCAAGCGGTCTGTCTCCCCTTAGACGATCGCCGCGCGAAGTGTGCGGGTGCGCCCCGCTTGTGGAAAATAGTGTTTCCAGGTGGTATTGCGCACAGAGAATCGGGTGAAGGCCCCGTCCAGGCGAATCCGTGGCATGGCTCGGGTAAGTAAGAGTTGAACCGGGGCAGCTGTCCCGGCCGGGAGCCTCCGGAGCTGTTCAACCAGCAGCCGGGATTTCCCAAAAGCTCGGGCCGCCAGCAATCGTCGCCGACTGGCGGCCCGGCTCGTTTCCCGCCACTACAGAGCCATTGATAGCCCTACGGCGGCACACTTGCCGCGGAAAACCCTTGAGTCATCTCACTGTGGCAGGGAACCACTTGGACTCTTTTGGACTTTTCCCGGTGTGCGCAGATTCTGGATTCTCGACCTAACTCGTTGACGGACCGAACTTTCCCGCCACCAGGCGAAGCCTTCAAAAACATTGTTGATAAAGTCATAAAGTGGAGCGCGGAGTAGTAGGTCAGGTGGAGAGTTGAGTGGTGAGTCAGGTGGTGCGCCGTGTTGTCCATGATACTGTCGGGCGGTCCAGGTTGGCGTTCCCCAGCGGCGACCCATGGATGAGTCTGTCAGCGGTTTTCCCGCATGCCGGCCCCTACTTTTCCCGCGCCACGGCC
>JBGQCZ010000698.1:0-3436 GCA_041495645.1 Gemmataceae bacterium
GTAACAATCGAATCGAAATTCCAAGCCGCACGGCCGCGAGACGGGCCGCCCGACTCGTGCAATTGTATTTCCCTCCACCGCCCGTTGCAACGACGCTCGCCCGCATTGCGACCTGCAACCAAACCCGAAACCAAACTCGGAACCAAACTCCGAACCAAACGTTTCCAAACTCTTGCCGAGAACCGCCCGGTTCCAGAATGATCGCAACTCCTTGCCACACCACCCGTTGCTCACCGCCCCCGATGCCCTCAAAAACTTTGTGGAGAAAGTGGTTGGACGAGTGGTTGGGCGAGTGGTTGGGCGAGTGGTTGGGCGAGTGGTTGGGCGAGTGGTTGGGCGAGTGGTTGGGGAGTGGGTTTGGGAGTGAGTTTGCAGGTGAGTTGGATTTTGAAACGAGCCAATCCCCAAAATCAGAATGGAAGCAATCACGACGTGCCCTCCCAGAATGCGCGCACCCAAAGCACTCGGCGATGTGACCGACATAGTGTACGCAGGTTTATTATTTGGTGCAATGTCAGCCGAACGGAAATAGGTCATTCCGCCAGGACCGTCAAATCCGCGAACGCATCGGGGCGCAGGCTGTCGTAATCGGCTTGGCGAATGATCAGAAAGCGCCACTGCTTTCCGGTAAGCTGCGTCGCGTTTTCGCACCATAACCGTGCGGCGCGGTTCTTGTGGACCACGTTGACGTCTTCCATGCCTTTCGTTTCGATCAAATGCAACGTGCCATCCAAGGTGACCACGACGAAATCCGGCTCGTAGTAACGGAGATTTCCCTGGGCGTCGGTGTATTCGATGGTGAAGCCGAATTTCTCCGGGAGCTTGGCGAATCGTTCCACGTCGTCGGCATCTTGAACGAACTTGGCAAACGTCTTCTCATACTCGTTGTCGCACGCGACCAAATTGAACACGGACTTTGCCGCATTGACGGTCGCCCGCGACCACGGAAACTTCGGAGTCGTGGACAACAGCCGGCCTGCATCGATAACCTGCGGCTGCAATTCTTCGACAACGACTTGGCGCAACGCTTTCACAAACGAATGAATGGTGACATACGCGGCCACGTTGCTGGAAATGGCCTTCACGATCTCTGGCTTGGCCAAGTCAACGCGAGACCCAAACGCCTTCACCTCCAGGAACTCGCGGACCTTGGGAACTAGCGCGGCGAATTGGGAGGGCAGCTTGATATCCTGGGCGATGCGCCGCGAATAGTAGCCGATGACTTCCTCCGCCGTTTGCGGGGCGGGGATCTTGTAATCGCGCTCGACCATCTTCTTGAGCGTGACCAGGTCGTAACCCTCGTAGCGAAACTCAAGGGCTTCCTTCTCATTGTCCTTTTTCGGCAACGGCGGGTGTGGGGCCGGCACGTTCAGGGCCGCGATTTCCTCGCCGAGTGATTTCTTGCGCATTAGGATCGGGCTCAGCTTCGGCAGCGAAATGTCTTTGTCCAGTTTGGCCGAGTCGGGCTCGATGGTGACGATGCAAACTTTGTCCTTGCCGACAACGAAGGTATCGAGTTGCATGTCTTCTTCGCGTTCCAGTTGCTCGACGAATTCAAGAAA
The DNA here is from genome assembly GCA_041495645.1 of Gemmataceae bacterium. Taxonomy (GTDB): domain Bacteria; phylum Planctomycetota; class Planctomycetia; order Gemmatales; family Gemmataceae; genus JBGQCZ01. The sequence goes on from JBGQCZ010000698.1 coordinate 1,563, forward strand.
CTTCTTGTTGCCGATCACGTCCACGCGCTCGATGTAGCCCTGGCTCTGATCGCGGAACATCAGCCGAAGGCCCCGGCCAACCGTTTGCTCGGGGAGAATGTTCGCCTTGGCGGCATACGGCCGAAGCCCCACGATCACCGTGACACCCTGCACGTCCCAGCCTTCGCGCAGCATCATCACGCTAACGATGCAATTGACCGGGCTCGTTCCGGCGTCAACATCGCGAGCCACGTTGCGGGCCGAATTCTCGTCTTTCACCGCAACGTCGCCGACTCGGTTGGTGTGGATAACGAGCATTTTGTTGCCGGCAAACTCCTCGGGATACCTTCGCTGCAAGAAGTCGCCTACGTCGTCGGCCTCGTCGGTGCTGTTCATCATCACGAACAGCACCGGTTTGCGGTTCAACGGCGCGAGTTGATCGCGGTATTCCTTCCAGCGCTCGACGCCGGCGGCCAGATATGCCTGATAGCGCGTGCTGGCGATGTCCGACGGCTTCTCGGCGATTCCTTTGGTGATGCCCTTGAGCGGCCGTTTCACAATCCCGTCGAGAATCGCTTGCTTGAGCGGGTAGTCGCAGATCGTCCACGAAAACAGTTGACCCTTGGTATGCCTGGGCGTCGCCGTGAAATCGAACTGCGCCGCGATGCCACAACCGGCCTCAGAGAGGCCGGCTACAGCAGCGCCTTCTGTAGCCGGGGTCTGTGACCCCGGTTTCGTCTGTGACCCCGGTTTGAGCGCCTCATGCAACCGGCGGATGCAGCCGTTCCATTCGCTTTCCTCGTCGTGCGTGTGGTGGGCTTCGTCGTTGAGCACCGCCAGCGGTCCGCCGCGCCGCACCAGTCGCGGCGCGAATTCCTCGACTTCCTGCGTATTCGCGGGCGGTTTCTTCCCGAGCATGGCGGTCATCGCGTCGGGTTCGTCGTTCTTCCTATCTTCGCGCTCGTACAACTGTTGAACGTTTGTCAGATAAAGCGCGCCCTGCGAGCTGGCTCGCTCCGCCTCGCCGCGCATGTAGCACTGGAAATCCCAATAGATGCGCAAGTCGTCCGGGATGATCGGATCGGTGTGGAAAATGCGCCCGCCCTCGAAATCGTGCCGCAGCCGCTCGAACACGATGACGTTCGGCGCAATGACGAGGAAGGACTTGGTGAAATCGTCATTCGCTTCCGCCACGGCGTTGAAATACTGCCATGCGAGCACCAACGCCATGACCTTTGTCTTTCCGCTGCCCGTGGCCATCTTCACGCAGTAGCGCGCGAAATCATCGAATTGCAATAGCTTGAGATTCTGGACCGGCGAGAATGTTTCAATCAACGGCTTGTAGCGCCGGATTTTCGCGACTTCGAACAAGTAAATGAGCGTCTCGATCGCCTCGCGCTGGGCGTGGTGGTATTCGAACTTGCGACCGCCGCCGGGCCGATGCTGGGCCAGAAACCAGAAATTGAGCAATCGCCGCGTGTGTCGGATACACCGGGCCAGCCGGATACGCTCCAGGGCCGCACCTTCTCGCGCAACGCGGGCACGCAGGGGGCGGTCGTGGTTTTCACGTCGTAGAGGCCGGGTTTTCCGGCATCGGCGATCGTCTTCTTTCGAGCCATTCAACTCCGCATTTCGGGGATATCCGCGACCTGCGAAGGCGATGCTGAAAGGTCAATCAGCACTTCCCAGATCGAACGCTGTTCAACCGCGGCAATCATCTCCGCTACGTCACCCATTCGGAGCGCATAATCGGCCAGCTCCTGGTTCCTCGGCAAGAGTATTTCCGCGTCCGGTTCACCCGGATAGCGGTAGACCGTCGCCTTGGTGGACGGTACTGCCAAGTCCTCATGCCAGCCGTGACTCTTGAGGTAGAGCTGCACGTATTCAGGCCGCAA
>JBGQCZ010000699.1:0-3433 GCA_041495645.1 Gemmataceae bacterium
GCACGGCGCCGAAATGGGCATGGGCAGCGCTTTCGGCAACGGTTCCTACGGCATGGGCTGGTGCTTGCCGGTTCTCGATCATGCACTTTCGTCGCTGCTGACCGATCTCGAGGATCGCGGTTTGTTGCAGAGCACGTTGGTCGTGGTGGTCGGCGAGTTTGGCCGCACTCCGCGAATCAACCAGAATAACGGCATTCCCGGCCGCCAGCATTGGCCACATTGCTATCCGGCGATCCTGGCCGGCGCCGGCATCCGCGGCGGCATGGTCTATGGCGAATCGGACAAAATCGGCGCCTACGTGAAAGACAAGGCAGTCCGCCCACAAGACTTCAGCGCGACGATTTACCACGCGCTGGGCGTGCCATATGAATCGAAAATCACGAAGGACGGCGTATCAAAGCCGCTGAGCAGCGGTGAGCCGCTGTTGGATTTGTTTGGGTAAGCCCCGAGCCTTCAGGGTGGCGGCTTGTTGATACGAATGCGCCAACGGCCCGGAAGTTGACCGGCCAGAGCCGCATCAATTCGAGCAGCCAGTGCAGGGTGATCGGAGTCATGTTTGATAGAAACGATTCCTGAATGGTCCGCGCCTTGCTTGTGAAGTCGTTCGAAATGGCGGCGATTGTAAGTTAGAACGGAGCGGCCTAGCGAATGGGCGCGATCCAGAATATCGGGATCCGTAGTCGCTCGTCGGCCATCCTCCTGTGCAGTCAGCACGTCATGACCAAGCCGCCGAAGTAGTTCGACCACGGGATAGTCGAAATTCTCATCAGCGTAGAGCAAGGCCATTGGCGTTCAACCCTTCTCGCAATTCCTCCGGCAACAGATCGGGAAGCGCTTTATCGAGCGCGGCTTTGCGTCGTCGGTATTCCTGCCGGGCAACTGCCAATTCGGCTTCCGATAGGGGGGGAGAAAACGCGTCCCGAATCTCGGCATCCGGAATTCCCAACTGCCAACCGCGAATGATGAGCGCGAGCCGGTAATCGCCGTCCTGCTCTTCCATAACCGCCTGGTTTTCCCAAATGTTACGCTCGATTTCCAACGCATTGAGACGATGATATTTCCAGGCTGCTTCGAGATCGGATGGCAATAGCGACGGGTAGCTTTCACGCAACCGAACGTCAGTGAGACCGAGTCGGCGCGCTTCGACCAGCAACCAGACCTGAATGCGATGACCTTCGATGCACGCATCGCCCCCGCAGACTCCGGGTGTCTTGGTTATTCGATTGGTTGTCGCGGTTGTCATCGTTCGGCCCTCGTGCTTGAATCATATCACGGCCGGCTTTTGTACCAAAGAAATGCGAATGCTCTACCCGACCAATTCTTGTATCGGCTCGCCGTCGTCGAGCAGCTGCGTCGGCCGGCCGGAGAAGTCGTTGACCTTCTGCTTCCAGTCGATTCCCAAGGTGTGATACACGGTGCCGATGACATTTTGGGCGGTCAGCGGGCGGTTCTTGGGTCGTTCGCCTCGGCAGTCGGTTTCGCCGATCACCTGGCCGGTTTGCGCCGCTCCCGCAAATAGCGCGAAACTGGCGTCCGGCCAATGATCGCGGCCGTGTTGCGTGATCTTCGGCGTGCGACCGAATTCGCCCCAGACCAATACCAGCACTTCCTTATCGAGCCCGCGTTCGTGCAGATCGGTGACGAGCGCGTGAATGGATCGATCGAGCAACGGCAGCGCGGTCTTCAAGCTCAAGAAAATCGTTCCGCCGGCGCCGGACACCACATTTCCGTGATGGTCCCAACTCGCGACGCGCAAGGTCACGACCGGCACCCCGGCTTCAACCAGCCGGCGAGCCAATAGGAACCTGTGGCCTTCCCAGAGCGTGTCCGGTTTGGTGCCGACGTAGACGTATTTGTCGTCCTTGTTGCCGTATTTCGCGCGCACACGCTCGGGCTCGCGGCTCAGGTCGAAGGCGTCGCGGGCTTTCGGCGAAGTGATGATGTCGAATGCGCGGGCGTTGAACGCGTCCATATCCTGGCTCTCGCACTGCCGGTCGATTTCGCGGCGATAGCCATCGAACGAATGCATCAACCCGCGGCGATCCTCAAATCGCTTTGCCGGCATGTTCCACGGCAGGCTCAAGTTTCGCACTCCCGAGGTGCCGGAAACCTGGAGCGGAGCGTGCGATGCGCCAAGGTATTGCGGGCTTTCATAGGACGTCGTGCGCTCGCCATAGTCGAGGCTCACGTAAGACGGCAACTTGCTATCCGCCCCGCGAAACTTGCTGACGACCGCCCCGAACGACGGCCGCTTCGACGCCTTCGAAAACCCGGTGTAAACCTCTTCCAATTCGTGCTGCATCGGTTCGACGAATTGCAACGTGCGCACCAGAGCGAGCTTGTCAGCTATCGTGGCTTGCAACGGCATGTGCTCGCAAATGTCGAAGCCGGGTACATTGGTTTTGATCGGCTTGAATTCGCCGCGATAATCGACCGGGGCGTTCGGCTTCAGGTCGTACATATCCAGGTGGCTCGGCCCGCCGGCCAGGCAGACCATGATCACCGCCCGCGGCCGCCGCGATCCGGACTCCGCCCGCAAACGCAGCACGTCCGCCAAGGTCAGCCCGCCGATTCCCAGCGCGCCCACCTGCAAGAAGTCCCGGCGGTTGATGCGATCGCAGAAGCGATGTTTGGGGCCAAGAAAGGTCAGCACGGCGGGTCCCTTTGAAACACACGTTCGACAGTTCCAGCTTAACATGATTCGTCCGGAATGGACACGGACTTTCACGATTTCGATGGGTCAACACAGTGCCCTTCGCATACTGTTCACCATGTCAAATTGACGAAGAGGATTGGCCATGTCCGCATGCGTGTCGCGCTGGTTTGCGTTCGTGCTTGTTTTCGCCTCCGCCGTGCGAATTCAAGCGGCAGAAATCGACTTGACCCTCGCCGTCGTCGTCGCGCCGGCCAAACGTTCGATTCAGGAGCAAAAGGCCGTCGATTTGCTGGTCGACGAAGTGCAGCAGCGCACGCGCATTCGCTGGCAAGTCGCTGAGACAATGCCGGCGGGTAACGTGCCCGCGGTCGTCGTGGGCCACGCGTCGTCGTTGCCGGCGATCGAACGCAAAATCCCTCGACCCGTAGTCAGCCGTGCGGAGGGCTTTGGCATCTTTGTCGAGAAAGACCCACATCCGGTTATATTCGTGATTGGCAACGATGCTCGCGGCATGCTCTTTGGCGTCGGCCGATTGCTGCGCGAGTTGCACATGTCCCGCGACAAAGTGACGATTCCGGACATTCTGGAAATCGCCACTGCGCCGAAATACCCGCTACGTGGTCATCAACTCGGCTATCGGCCCAAGACCAATTCCTACGACGGTTGGTCGCTGCCGATGTGGGAGCAGTACATCCGCGATCTGGTCGTTTTCGGCACCAATGCCATTGAATTGATTCCGCCGCGCTCCGATGACGACGCCGACAGCCCGCATTTCCC